>DATHNG010000200.1:0-3808 GCA_035486275.1 Bacteroidia bacterium | reverse complement strand
ATTCATTCACTTGTTTGGTTTAAAAGGTGCAGCCATTGCAACGGTTATAGGCCGGAGTACGGGTGTGTTGTACCAGTGCTACCATTTATTCAATGGCAGAGGAATTTTGAAATTTAAAGCAAGGCATTTCCATGTTGATATGAGTGTGATAAAGTCAGTTATAAATGTAGCATGGCCTGCTACTTTACAGTTTATTATAGCAAGCGGCAGCTGGATCGCCTTGGCGCGTTTGGTTGCTGAAACAGGTGGAACAAGTGCATCGGCCGGTTACCAGATAGCGATACGTAATGTGGTGTTTTTTATTTTGCCTGCATGGGGACTAAGCAATGCAGCAGCCACATTGGTTGGACAAAACCTGGGTGCCAATCAAATTGAACGGGCTAAGCAAAGTGTAATGCTTACCGCTAAGTACAATGCCATTTTTATGAGTTTTGTTATGGTGCTGTTTTTGGTGTTTGCGCACCCTATAGTAAGCTTCTTTACAAAAGACGAAGAGATAATCAAATACGGTGCATTGTCATTACGAATATTTGGTTCGGGATATATTTTTTATGGTATTGCAATGGTTATGACACAGGCATTGAATGGAGCAGGTGATACCCGAACACCTACTATAATCAATTTTGTTTGTTTCTGGTTGCTCCAGATTCCTTTCGCTTATTTCATGGCAAAGGTGCTCGACATGAAAGCTACCGGCGCCTTTCTTGCCACGCCTGTTGCCGAAACCATAGTGGCCCTGCTGGCTTGGTTCTACTTTAAGCGTGGCAGGTGGACCAAACTGAAAGTGTAGGTTTATGACAATAATCATACGCCGGTATGAGCCATAGCAGGGTGTTTAGCCTGAGTTGCTACTAATTTTGTATCAGTAAATAATCAAATACTATACAACATGAACACTACGATCAGTCACCAAAGCAGCCAGGGCACTATTGGAAAAACATTTTCAGTAACACTTCCAACCCAACCGGAAGCAACATGGAAAGAAGATACACTTACTGAAGTTCACCATGGAAGATCAATAAACTATTTCTTGTGGGTATATGTTGCTATTTTTTCATCTATCCTCGCTTGCGTATTTATTGAAGAAGCATTTTTTATTAAGTAAGCGTATATTTGTTTAGCATAACAAATAAGCTTATTTAATAGGTAATGGGGAATGATGAGTTAGTTAATGAAACGGGTAAATACTGGAACAGCCGTTATGAAGAGAACAGGACAGGCTGGGATATGGGTCAGGCATCTCCACCATTAAAGAACTATATAGATACCCTGATCAATAAAAGCATTGCCATACTTATACCGGGTTGCGGCAATGCATACGAAGCAGAGTATTTATTAAGCAAAGGCTTTACAAATGTTACGTTGATTGATATTGCACCTACGTTAGTGAATAAGCTAAAGCAGCAATTCAAAGGGAAGCCCATTAATGTAATTCTCGGCAATTTTTTTGAACATACAGGTAAATACGACCTGATGCTTGAACAGACATTTTTCTGTGCGCTGGACCCTTCATTACGTAAAAAGTATGTAGAGAAGAGTCATAGCCTGCTTAACACTAAAGGTAAAATAGCAGGCTTGTTGTTTGGAAAGATATTTGAACAAGAAGGCCCGCCTTTTGGCGGAACAAAAGAAGAGTACGAATTATTATTCAAGCCGAAATTCAATTTTATGCAATTCGATGTTTGTAAAACATCAATAGCTCCCCGAATGGGCAATGAGCTATTTATTGAATTTGAAAAAAAGCTTGATCAAAGACTTATTGCCCTGAAATAGCATCTTGTGTAGCGATAACCGCTTCAATGTATTGTGAAACAGTAGCTGGGTTGGGGTTGTTCAGCATTTGTGTATAGGTTGGGGATACATTAGCGCTTTTGTTGCCACCTGCAATTGTCTGGTTCGACTGGTCCTTACTGTTTTGTTTTATCTGTTTTATGAAAAAGGGTAAAGGCGCTGAAGTGTTTCCTTCTCTGTCAACCCTTGCAATGTAAATATCACTTCCTCCACCACCAAAACCGGTTGTGAAGCCAACAAGTGTTAAGGTATTATCAGCATTAAGGACTGCATTATAAAATTCGCTGTTCGTATTATTGCCATACATTTTATCGAAACCCTTTACAGAGGAGTTCTTTCTTTCCAGCGGTTGAACATCAAAGCAGCCCTGGTTTTTTGAGAATGAATTATTAGCTCCGACGCCTACATCACCCAATGCTGAGTCTGATACATAAAAAAGTTTCCGTAAGCAATCCCCTCCGTTATGGCGGTTTCTTTTAAAGTCATTCGACACTATTTCTCCCTGTTCGTTTACCGTTACAAACATATTGTCTTCACCTAAAATGGCTATAAACTTTTCATTTTTTAAATACAATACATCGTAACCGCGGGTCATGAGTTTTGTACGTACCGGTTTGGCCCATTTTACATTTCCTGTATTATCAAGCTTAATAAGTTGAACCTGGTCAAAATCTCTGGCCGAAACATGCCCATATCCCATAACTATAATTTCACCATCAGCATTTTCAACCGATTTTACGCCCGTAAAATTGGCATTATCGCCCAGGCTTTTTTGCCATAAAATATCTCCATTGCTGTTTATTTTCAATACCAGTATTTGCGATGGCCCGCTATTAAGTTTGCGTGTACCTGTAATAACAAAACTTCCATCCTTTAACTTATTTATGCTATAGCCTTCAGCCCAGGAACTTAAACTGTCTTGTATCTTCTTTTCCCATACAAGACTTCCATCCTTACCTGTTTTTATAATATAAACCTGTGGGTTACCATTTGCATTATATCTTCCTACGCCAATACAGCCATCATCGCAGGTTAGTATATCGCGAAGCAAAGAACCATAGCTTTTCATCCATAGCAGGTTGCCATTCTTATCTACTTTTAAAAGCAAGCCGCTTGCAGGGTCAGCATCATGATCAATATCTGTGCCGGTATTTAAGTTCATGTATCCGCTTATTATATTACCACTGTCGGGTGTTGAAACCACTGCTGTACCATATTCATCGGCCGCACCACCAATTGCCGTTTGGTAAGTAAGGCGTTGTGATTGCAGATCGATAGAACCTTTTTTATGAATATATGCATAGTATGATGTATCGGTTACACCGTTATTCCATTTTACAACACAGGTTAAATTATCAACCTTTATAGCAACCACTCCAAAAAACACTTTCCCCTTTACCGCACCCGTAACACTGTCTCCCAGGTTAAATTCATCAGCTATGCGAGATTGACCGTTCGCTATAAAAGTTAGCAAGCCCAAAGCGAATGATAAGTATATAGTCTTCAAATAGTGTTTTCTCATAGAAAATTTTCAAATACAGGTTTAATATGTTAAAGATAAGAAAAATGGGCGTAATTAATATTATCGCCTAACTATAACAGTAGTATCCATTTCAGTGCTGCTTACTCTGCCATAATTTTGATGAATGATGTATCTTATTTTGGTTTTACGCCCAAGTGTGTCATAATAGATATGTTTAAAGAATGAACGTACATTACCATCCATCATAAATGCATCACTCTTTTTGTAAATAGATTTTTCAATTAACCTATTATGTGCATTGTATGTTTTAGCAGTAGTATATCCTCCAAGGGCAATTCCCGTTCTGAAACATGGGTATATATGATGTCTGTAAACGACCTTTTCTTTCAGGCTATCAATGTTCTCTTTCCGCTTGCGGTCCTGAACAGATAAAATTGGCCTGCTGAAGCGACAGGATATGGTACCCATTACTAGAGCAATTAATAAAAAATATCTTTTCATTCTTTTTGCATTAGCTTCCCTGATGGAGGGGTT
>DATHNG010000199.1:0-9337 GCA_035486275.1 Bacteroidia bacterium | reverse complement strand
TAAATTCCCTGCGCTAATGCTGAGGCTGAATCAGTTGTGCCACCAGAAGGGGTCCAGTTATATGTATATAAAGGAGTCCCTCCCGTTGCATTAATAGCTGCAGAGCCATTGCTTTTACCACAACTAGCTCCATAGGTGGTTACTATTCCTGTAACGGCACTGGCTGGTTGAGTAATAGTTGTTGATACTGTTGCCTTACACCCATTTTTGTCAGTTACGGTAGCAGTATAAGTGCCTGCTGCAATTCCTGCTGCAGTATCTTTTGTTCCGCCTGCATTTGCCCAAGAATAAGTATACGTAGGTGTTCCACCCGTAGCAGTTACTACTGCGCTACCTGTTTTTGAACCAAAACAAGCCACTTGTGTTGAGTCAGCTATTTTAACTGCAAGTAAAGGCGGTTGTACCATAGTAACTGAATCTATTTTAATACATCCATTTGCATCTTTTATTGTAACTGTATATGTTCCCGCACCACCGGTTACCCTGTTACGTGTACTTCCACCAGGTGCCCAGCTATATGTATACCCAGGTGTTCCGCCCGATACACCAATGTTTACTCTTCCATTTGTATTACCATAGCAAGCAATAGGAGTAGTACTGGTTATGCTATCTCTAATGGCCGATGGCTGGCCGATTGTAGTTGATTTTGTGGCGTGACATCCATTTGCATCTGTAGCAGTTACAGTGTAGGTTCCCGGTTTCAGATTTGTGGCTGTAGCATTTGTTTCGTTATTAGACCATAAATATGTGTATCCAGGTGTTCCGCCACTTGCAAGTGAAGTTGCAGTTCCGTTAGAATCTCCATGGCAGCTCACTCCTGTATTGGCAGTCACACTGTCCTTTAATAATGTTGGTTGAGTAATTGTAGCAATTGTATTAACTGAGCATCCACTTGCATCGATAACAGTTACAGTATAGCTACCTGCAACAAGATTATTTGCAGTAGATGTTGTGGCACCACTTGACCAGCTATACCCATAAGCTGGTGTTCCACCAGTTGCAGTAGCAGTGGCACTCCCATTATTACCACCATAACATGGAGTAACGTTCGAAGTTGAGCTTATTCCAACTGCAAGAGTAGAGTTATTAGCAACGGTTGCAGATGCTTTTACCGTACATCCATTATTATCTGTAACCGAAACTGTATAACCACCGGCCGCAATTCCTTTGGCTGTATCATTCGATCCACCTGATGGGGTCCAGGAGAAAACATAAGGGATATTGCCTCCATTAACTGTTGCATATGCAATACCGTTGCTTTGTCCACAACTTGCGGGAATAGTAGACGAGGCAGATACGGTTAGTGCTGATGCAGCCTGTGTAATAGTAGTTGATGTAGTTGTTTTACAGCCACTCTTGTCAGTTACTGTTATTGTATAAGTACCTGCAGCAAGAGCTGTTGCTGTGTCTTTTGTTTGTGTTGGAATTGTGTTCCATGAGTATGTGTAAGAAGGTGTACCGCCTGATACTGTTACTCCGGCGCTTCCTGTTTTCGTTCCAACGCAGGAGACCTGAATGGAGTCTGTAATTTTTACCGACATAGCAGGGTTGAGTGTAATGGAAACTGTAGCAGAATCTTTACAGCCATTTTTATCGGTTACATATACGGTATATGAACCAATTGCAAGACCCGTTGCTGTGGCTGTTACCTGAGTAGGAATAGAATTCCATGAATAGGTATATGGAGTTGTACCACCTTTTACACCGACAGTTGCGGTACCATTACTGCTACCGCTTATACACACGTTTGCTTGTTTTGAAATACTATCTTTTAGTTGGTTTGGCTGTGTTATTTTTGCTGTTGCTGTAGCTGGGCAGCCATTTGCATCGGTAACTGTAACAGTGTAGCTACCAACAGCAAGATTTGTAGCAGTATCTTTTGTACTCCCGGATGTCCAGCTATAAGTAAAGGGAGCAGTGCCACCAAATACTACATTGGCAATAGCTGTTCCATTATTATCGCCAAAGCAGGTAACATTGGTTACCTTGGTATTGACAAAATATGTAGTACATGTCGCTGAGGCAACAGGCTCTATATACATTGTAGTATTGAATGTGCCTCCGAAAGAGGATAGGGTGGAACATAGTAATAGAACTGCAAGTGCAGTTAACGTTTTTTTTGTAATTTTTTTCATTTTTATTTTTTTTAAGAAAGTTCAGGGGTTTTCTTAAAGTTGAGGCGCAATAGTATTTAATTTTCAGATGAAACCCAAATTTTCGGCATGAATTTTAGCCTGAATCTATATTGTTAAAATATTTTAACCTGTGTAGCTAAATGTAGTTGAGAGATAGACGGTTGGGTATGCTTATTAAATAAATTAAAAAAGCCTTAGATTTTCTAAGGCTTTTTTAATTTAAACAAGATTGTTGATTATTTTCCTTCATCAACTTTGTAACGATATCCAAGTGCTTCATGTAACGACTTTAAAGCTGCCTTTGTATCAGCAATAGCGGCAGCTTTATGTCCACCAAAATCATCTGGTGCTTTGTCCATATAGTCAATAGCATCTTTCATGGCATCAATTGCCTTCTCAATTCTTGGGTGCTTCTTTGCTTCGCCACCCGGTACATTAGCATTGGTAAATGCAGTGGTTGCTAGTACGCCAAATGCAAATGCTGCAAGAAGGCTGCCTGTTAATAAAAGTTTTTTCATGGTTATTAGGGTTTAATTGGTTATACACAAATGTAAAAAAGAAATTATATGAATAACAAAAGAAGTTTTAAATTTTTGTAAAATAAAAAAGCCCTGCATTTGCAGGGCTTTTTTATTCAAGAATCAGTAAGGATTACTTGTTAACTTTTGCAGCAAGGTCAGCACCAGCTTTAAATTTTGCTACTTTTTTAGCAGCAATCTTGATAGTCTTGCCGGTTTGTGGGTTCCTGCCATTACGAGCAGCTCTTTTGGTTACAGAGAAAGAACCGAAACCTACTAACGCAACGCGTTGTCCGCCCTTAAGCGCTTTGGTCGTTTGATTAACAAAAGCTGAAAGTGCTTTTTCTGCATCTACTTTTGACATTTTTGCTTCAGATGCCATTGCGTCAACTAATTCTGATTTGTTCATTTGTTGGTTGAGAATTTGGGTTAATGATTAATTAATTAATGCTAATGTATAATAAACAACCATTAAACATTACACTCTTAACATATAATATGCCCAAATAGTTCATAAGTAGGGCGTTTTGTTAATAACTTATAGCCAAATAGCCTGTTATTAGCCTTGTTTAAGATTCCTATTTATAGGATATGTACCTTATACTTACCTTTGAGGCATGCAGCAAGACATTACTATTGCAGTTATTGGAGGAGGGGCAGCAGGTTTTTTTTCCGCCATTTCCTGTAAAACACATCACCCGAACGCAACTGTTACAATATATGAAAAAACAGATAAACTACTTGCCAAAGTAAAAGTGTCGGGTGGTGGAAGGTGTAATGTTACACATGCTTGTTTTTCCATTTCGCAATTGGCAAAGTTCTACCCACGCGGAGAAAAGCAATTGAAAAAGGCATTTACACAATTCAATACCAATGATACGGTGACATGGTTCGAAAGTAGGGGAGTGCCGCTTAAAGTTGAAGAAGATGGCAGAATGTTTCCCATTACCAATAACTCGCAAACTATTATTAATTGCCTAAAACAGGAAACAGATAGGTTAGGTATTGCCATAGAACTACAGCAACCGGTTGTTATGCTTGAAAGATGTGATGATGGCTTTAAGCTGACCTTTCGGGAGAAAACAATTCGGGTAGACAAAGTTATTATTGCAAGTGGTGGTTCACCTAAGATAGAAGGGTTTAACTGGTTAAAAAAACTGGGACATAAAATATCTGAGCCTGTTCCATCACTATTTACATTTAATATGCCCGATGAGTCTATTAAAGAATTAATGGGGGTATCAGTTGAACAAGCAAGTATAAAAGTAATGGGTACTTCATTGAAGACAAATGGCCCCTTATTAATAACACATTGGGGAATGAGTGGGCCCGCTGTTTTGAAAGCTTCGGCATGGGGTGCAAGAATATTGAGCGAGATGAATTATGAATTTAAAATTCAGGTTAATTGGCTAGGAGGCCTGAATGAGGATAAAGCGAGAAGCATATTACTAGAAGAAATGCAAATGCATCCCAAACGAAAAATTAGTAACCTTGATTCAATTAAATTGCCGAATCGTTTGTTTCTGTTTCAATTAAAAAAATTGGAGATAAACCCTAATACAACATTGGAAGAATTAGGTAAACGAAATCAGAACAGGTTATTGAACACCTTATTGAATGATGAATATAATGTTAGCGGCAAAACTACTTTTAAAGAAGAGTTTGTAACCTGTGGTGGGGTAGCCCTTGACAATATATCAATAGATACTATGGAAAGTAAAGTTTGCCCCGGAATGTATTTTGCAGGTGAAGTATTAGATATTGACGGTGTAACTGGAGGGTTTAATTTTCAAGCAGCCTGGACAACGGGTTTTATTGCAGGTAAGTTAGGCTCATCCAATTAACTCACTTAATTCAAGCCAGCGCATCTGCTTTTCATCAATTAGTTTTGATAGTTGACCAAACTCCTTTGATGCTCGTATCAAATTCTCATGAGTCGTTTCACTGTTATTTATCTCTTCTGTTAAAGCTGCTTTTTGTTTCTCAAGCTTCACTATTTCTTTCTCTAATGTTTCAAACTCAAATTTTTCCTTGTAGCTTGCTTTAGGTTTGTTTCTTTCTTTAGTAGTTTCGATAGTCGGCGTTAAAGTTTCTTTTGTTTTCTGCTGGGCCTCCAGTTTCTTATTCTCCTTTTCTTCTTCGCGGTAATCAGTATACTTGCCATTATATATTTTTACATTGCCATCACCAGTTAAAATAAACAATTCATCAGCAAGCTTATCCATAAAATACCTATCGTGTGATACAATTATAAGGCAGCCAGGAAAATCGAGCAAGAATTGCTCAAGTGTGCTTAATGTAATTAAGTCGAGATCATTAGTTGGCTCATCAAGTATAAGGAAGTTAGGATTCTTCATTAATACTGTTAGCAGGTATAGTCTTTTCTTTTCGCCACCACTTAGCTTTGACACGTAAGTATACTGCATTTCGGCAGAGAACTGAAACATTAGCAAAAGCTGAGATGCAGACAGTTTAGTACCGTCTCCCATTGGTATGTACTCACCAATTTCCTTAATGACTTCAATAACACGCTTATCATCACTAATGTTCATACCCTTTTGAGAATAGTAGCCGAATACTATCGTTTCACCAACATTTACTTTACCAGAATCGGCTTGTTCTAGGCCCGTAATAATGTTTAGGAAAGTCGTTTTTCCTGCCCCATTCTTTCCTGCAATACCAATTCGTTCTCCCTTCTTAAAAGTGTAATCAAATCCTTTTAATATTACTTTTTCTCCATGTTTCTTTTTTATATTCTTCAGTTCAAGTATTTTGCCACCTATACGGCTCATTTTAATACTTAATTGCAGATCACTCTGCTTCTTTCTTCCTGATAATGATTCATCAAGTTTAGTAAAGGCATCTACTCTCGATTTAGATTTTGTTCCACGGGCGCGTGGCATTTTTCGAACCCATTCTAATTCCCGTCTGTACAGGTTATTGGCTCTTTCTAATTCTTTCGACTCATTCAATTCCCTTTCAGCCTTTTTTTGAATAAAGTATTCGTAATTGCCTTTGTAGTGGTACAAATTCCCGTTATCTAATTCCAGAATATCGGTACATACATTGTCAAGGAAATACCTATCGTGAGTCACTACTAGTAAAGAAACATCGTTTCTTACAAAGTAGTTTTCCAGCCACTCTATCATTTCCAGGTCAAGATGGTTAGTGGGTTCATCCATGATTAAGAGATGTGGTTCTTCAATCAATACACGTGCAACAGCAAGTCTTTTCTTTTCACCGCCTGAAAGGGAACTTACTTGTTGTTCGAGGTGATGAATATTTAAAGAGGTCAGAATTTGTTTTACCTTATTCTCATAGTTCCAGGCGTCATTTGCCTCTATATCTTCCATTGCTTTTTCAAGCAATTTCTGATTTGCTTCAGATGGATCTTCTTCATTCTTCTCTAACGCAATTTCATAATTACTGATTGCCTTTTGCATAACATTACCTGAATGAAAGAGAGCCTGGTAAACAGTATCATTTGGCCTGAAAACAGGCTCTTGCTCCAAAAATGAGATGTTTATATCATTTCGGAATGTTACAATACCTTTATCAGCAATATCTTCTTTGCTTAATATTCTCAAAAGAGTTGATTTTCCTGCACCATTTCTGGCTACAAGTGCTACTCTTTGTCCGTGCTCAATACCAAAACTGATATTAGTGAACAATTGTTTATCGCTATACGACTTTGAAAGATTTTCTACTGATAATAGGTTCATAGGATAACAAAGGTAGACAGAATAGCGGAATAGGCATGAACTAAAAGAAACAAGCTGCCATTTGGCAGCTTGTTTTCAGTTCTAATAATTGAAAGCGGGCCGCTTACTGTTTAATGAATTTTCCGGTAAACTCCTTGGTTCCATTGATTACACGTAATAAATACATGCCAGATGAAAGAGAGTTGATTCCAATTGTATTAACATAACGTGCATCTAATTTGCCTGATAATATTAACTGGCCTGTAATATCATAAATCATGTATTGTACATTATCGCCAGGTATATTGATAATAGCTTTCAGGCTATTTGTGGCAGGATTAGGGTAAAAAGTTACTTCATCAATATTGGTTTGTACTTCATGTATTCCTAACGGAATACATGACTGTGTAAGATTTATCTCTCCACCAGCCGCTGCTGATACAGCTTCAAAATCGGCATGAAAGGCCTGGTAGTATTGGTTAGCTATGGAAGAATCATGTACAACAACAGTATTTTCGTCATTGCCTTGATCTGCTGATGCACTCCAGTTATGAGAACCAGTCCAAACCTTAGGGTCAGCATTCCAATCATAATCACAAGGGTCAACTATCATGTATTTACTATGGCATATACCATTGGCGTCATAACCCGGAAGGCCTTGGTATATTAAAAAATCAGGACCAAGTTGATTACTAAGGTTTACGCAAGGGGTATTTCCATTACTTGATTGGTCAATAATACCACGTACAGCAAGACCCTTTTGAGATTTGGTAACCATTTCATTAGCATCGTTTGTGTACGTAAAAGTGAACATTTCAAAATCTATTTCACTTTGTGCTGTTGTTTGGGTTGCAATAATGTGATTGCTAACACTGTCTTTCGGGCTGAAATAATTCTCAATTTCATGTCCATCAATATACATTATATTATTTGTGCTTGCTTTCTTTTTAGCGCCAAATAAAGCTGCCGAGGCATTAGGTAAACCACCTTCAGCGGTATCACCCCACATTTGGTTGAATTCAGCAAGGTAGTGTTTAGCTAAACCAGCATTTTGAAAAATTATAATATTATTAATGTCTTTGCATATTTGTCCTGGTTCCCAGTTCATGCAACCTGTCCATACTATTGGGTCATTCGGGTTCGAAGAAGTTCCATCTATTATCACAAATTTATTGTGCATGATGTAACTATTATCAGTTCTGGGTAAAGTAGGTATAGCCTTGTTTATAAGGGCAAGTCCGTAGTTAGGGGTAATTGAATTTACAAAACCTTTTGAGGAATCGCTTGGATTATGTATCCAGCGAATTTTAACACCACGAGCAAAAGCACTATCAATTGCATTATGAATAGGTGGTACATATCCACCTTCATACCATGTGCTATCTTCTACGTAATCATAAAGTGCAATGTCTATAGTATACTTCGCACGCCTGATATAAGCCATTAATGTGTCTCCTGCGCAACGTATAAGTGCTTTAGCATTATTGTGAGGCCTTGCAACGGTTGTATCAACAGCGTGTGTTGAATAACAAATTATATGATGGCCGGGTCCGAATATTGTTTGGGCCGCAGCCTGCATATATATGCAAATTGCGACTATCAATAAAATGGAATACTTTTTCATGATTTTCGTGATGTTTAATTGTTGACTATTGTAAGAGTATAATTGCAATTTTATGAAGAAGCTAAAAAAAAGTGCGGGATAATTTTAAGGAATTATTATTTAAAAAAGGAAAAGCAACATTAGATGTTGCTTTTCCTTTTTATGAAAAAAGAGTTAACTACTTGATTACTAATTTTCCGGTAGAAATAACAGTACCTTCTTCGGTAAGTATTCTGTATAAATAAATACCAGGAGCAGGATTGTTTAAGTTGATTTGTGTTTTATCTGAATTCAATGTGCCTGTATATACATTCTCACCAAGTATATTGTATACAAATACATGAGATTTTACAGTTACATTTTGCATAGCAATTGTAAATGATCCATTGTTAGGATCAGGGTAAACACTTGCAGATGCAATATTGCTTCCATTGATTTCATTAACACTGGTAGGGCAGTTAAGCTCCTTTACATAGCCGCTGAATTGAGTGTATCCAACATAAAGGTTACCAGCCTGATCAAGAGCAAGCGATTGGTAGCTTGAGCCAGAAAGAGAAGTTGAGCTGGCAGTTGGAAGAACGTTCCACACTGTATCAAAATGTGGTTGGAATTTTTCAACAGTTATATTGCGTTGACCAAGATTAACTTGTTCATTACCCCAATCCTGGTATGCTACAAAATAATCACCGGCTTTATCAATAACCAGATTCATCTCATCCGTCCAGTCTTCAGAGAAACCTGCAGAAGGGCCTACATAGTTCCAGTTAGTGCCATCAAATTTCTGGCAGTGTGCGTTAAAGCTACCAGCATATAATGTATAAGCAACAACAGGCATATTGTCGAACGGATCAATTTGAATAGATGCATACATAGCCTGACCACCAGAGAAGTTACGTGAACCAACATATTGCCATTTGCCTTTTGTATATTCCATAACTGAAACACCATTAGCATTCAAAGCATTATCCGAGAATGCAATATAAATATTACCATTCTTATCTATTGCTATACTTTGGCCGGTAGCAGTATCGCTTGTAACTGTATCTGTAGGACCTACATAAGTCCATGTACCACCAGTGTTTGCAGCACATTTCATTACAGTGGTTTGGTACGTTGAGTTTTCAAATGCAGCGTAGATAGTATCAGAAGAAGAAATAGCCATAGCTAAATCATAGCAATTTCCACCACTTAGGGTGTTTGAATTAGTTCCAATAGATGTCCATGTTCCGCCAGTATACATATATGCAGATACACCATATTTATTTGGAGTCCCATAATCATCACTAAACAAAACGATAGGATCGCCTTTTGAGTCAAAGCCTATGTTATTGAATTTGGCCAAACCAGAAGATAAGCCTTTTTTTCCCACCTGGCTCCATA
>DATHNG010000198.1:0-20958 GCA_035486275.1 Bacteroidia bacterium | reverse complement strand
TCAAACTCAAAATGAAAAAACAAATCATTAAAATTACAACCCTATTTGCGTTATTTGGGTGTCAATTATTGCCACATCAATCGAATGCACAATATTATATTAATACTATTGCCGGAACTGGAGTAGCAGGTTATTCCGGGGATGGTGGAAACGCAACGGCAGCAAAATTAAATGAGCCAACCGGTATTGCAATTCAAGCTGGAATCTTTCTTTATGTAAGTGAAGTAGGTAATAATGTTGTTCGTGAAATACAGCCATCAGGAAACATTATTTCAACTTTTGCCGGCAACGGAACAGCTGGATTTTCAGGTGATGGAGGAGCTGCAACTGCTGCTGAATTAAATTATCCTTGGGGAATCTTTGCTGACCCAAGCTATAATATATGGATTACTGATAATCATAATGAGCGGGTAAGAGAAGTTAATAATTCTCTAGGAGAAATACTAACCGTAGTTGGTAACGGAACAGCAGGCTTCTCCGGAGATGGTGGCAATGCAACTGCTGCTGAAATAGATAATCCTGCAGGCATTACGTTAGATGCTAGTGGCAATATCTACTTTTGCGATGCAAATAATTATCGCATTCGTGAAGTTCTTTCTTCTAATAATGATATTTCAACTTTTGCAGGAAATGGAACGGATGGATATTCGGGGGATGGAGGTCAGGCCACCGCTGCCGAAATGGCTGCGCCAACCGATGTTACAATTGATGGCTCCGGAAATATTTTTTTTTGTGATGATGCTAATCATGTAGTTCGAAAAGTAAATACAAGTGGTGTTGTTTCAACTGTGGCCGGCAATGGTACATATGGGTATTCAGGCGATGGTGGGCAAGCCACAGCAGCGGAGATGGAGGGGCCTCAAGATATTGCAGTCGATGGCTCAGGTAATTTGTTTATAGCTGATTATAGTAATTCAACAATTAGAAAAGTTACTGCTTCAACTGGCGTAATTACAACAATTGCAGGCACTGGTACTGCGGGTTATAGTGGCGATTATGGGCTGGCTACCTCAGCTAAAATAAGTCTTCCACTTTCTATCAAAGTTGATCCAACCGGAGCTGTTTATTTTGCTGACTATGGGAATAATGTTGTTCGCATGTTAACAACAACCTATTTTAAAGTATATGCAGTACAAAGTACGATTTCTAAATGTGGTCAAGGCTATGGAGCAGTTACAGCTACCCCAACTGGTGGTGCGCCTCCATATACCTACTCCTGGGCTCCAAGTGGATATACCGGTGGAACAACGGCAACCTACTCCGGTCTACCTAATGGAACTTATACGGTAACTGTAACAGATAATAATTCGCATGTGGTTACCCAAACAATAAACGTAATATGCCATCATGAGGGTATAGTGGGAAGTAACGCTGGTGAGTTTGCTGAATTGAAAATATACCCTAACCCGACAAAAAGTTCGTTTGTTATTGATGGCACACAAGAAGGGTCGAAAATATATGTGTATAATAGCTTAGGTGAGCAAGTGCAAATGGTTAATGTCAAAGACATTACAACCAGTGTTGAAATGGCTAATAAACCAGACGGCATATATTTTATTCGGGTGCTGAATGAAGATGGTACAATTTCAACACAGCAAAAGATAATTAAAGTACAGTAAATGCCATAATTCAGAAATAATAAAAAGCCCCGGACAATATATCCGGGGCTTTTTATTTCCAGCGAAAGTATGAGCAAATTTATTTCTTGCCTTCGTCTTTCTTAATATCATTGCGGTCCTTATCTATCTTCTTATCATCCTTTTGTACCTTCTTTTCATCCTTTACAGCTTGCCTGGCATTACCATTTTTTTCTGCTTCATTTCTTTTGGCAATGTCAGCAGCTTTTTTGTCTTCTTCTTTGTTAATGTTCTTCTTGTCCTGCTTTATAGAAGCATCCTGGGCATTTGTAACAACAGGAGCAAAAGCAAGGGTTACCATAATTGCAGCGGTGGCAAATACATTTGTAAGTTTCATGACTGTAGAGTTTATTGGTTAAAAACTGATACAAACTTACCGGCCGAAAATGAAGTTTTTGTGAAGAATAACTTAAAACTGGAAGTATATAAAAGGCTGAATATCTGACGACTTAACCTGTATAACCAGCCATATCGCAATAACCATTATCAACGCTTTCATAATGAGTGGCGAATGTGTAAGTGCATTCTCAGAAAGTGTGTGTATTCTTTTAGGAATAAAATGCGTTATATACCCGATGAGCATTAATATAAATACGTACTTATACCCCACCACCCACTGCCATGCAACTGAAATATGGAACTGGCTAACTATTTGGGTTATAACCTGGCTGGCTATGGCAAAGGTTTTAGCCCGGAAGAATATCCAGCAGAAACAGACAAAGTGGAATGTAAATATAACTCCGAAGGTATTTGTAACAAAATTCTTCGGCATAGTAAAAAGGTTATTCCGTAACTTCTCAAATGCCAGGGCAAGGCCATGTAAAAAACCCCAGAATATAAAGTTCCACGATGCGCCATGCCATAAGCCGCCAATAAGCATAGTTAACATAAGGTTCCAGTATTGGCGGAACTTCCCTTTTCTGTTCCCTCCTAAAGGTATATAGAGGTAGTCGCGTAACCAGCTTGATAGTGAAATATGCCACCTTCTCCAAAATTCAGTAATGCTGGCAGACTGATATGGAAGATCGAAGTTTATTCCTAACTGATACCCTAATAGTAGTGCTATGCCAATAGCCATATCGGAATAGCCGGAAAAATCGCAATATATCTGCATAGCGTATCCATATACACCCATCAGGTTCTCATATCCTGAGTATAGTAAAGGGTTTTCAAATACCCTATCTACAAAGTTTACACTTATATAGTCGGATATAACAGCCTTTTTAATGAGCCCGGTGATGATAAGAAATAAGGCCTGCCCTACCTGCTCTTTTGTTATTACAATATCTTCGTGTATCTGTGGCAGAAAGTTCTTGGCTCTTACAATCGGGCCGGCAACCAAGTGCGGAAAGAAACATATATAAAAACCGAAATCGAGTATGCTATCTGATGGTTTTAGTTGATCTCTGTATATATCGATAGTATAACTAAGTACCTGAAATGTATAGAATGAAATACCAACAGGCAGTATTATATTGATTGGGTTAAGATGCCCAAGATGCAGATCGTTTATTGTTTGAATAAAAAAATTGGTGTACTTAAAATAAAAAAGCAAGCCTACATTAACAACCAGGCTGACGACAAGTAGCGCAGTTTTTTTGCGTTGCGAAGTGGCATTATATATCCATTTGGCCAGGTTAAAATCAATAATGGTTGAGCTGATAAGTAATAAAAAAAACATCCCCCCTGACTTATAGTAAAAGAATAAGGAGAATATGGTAAGATACAGAATACGAGGCCGTTGACGATGATAAACAAATTGATAAAAGAATAATAGCACCAGGAATAAATATACAAACAGACCCGTATTAAAGAGGATAGGCTCTTTAGGGTTATAGGTTAAAAGATGCAGTATGTTATGGAGCAATTTTGCCCAGTCCATCTTTTATAGCTTTATGTAGTGCGTCGTAAAAAAGTTCAGCTTGTAATGTATATCCGCCGGCAGTAAAATGCACGTGGTCCTTTTGGCATAAATGCCGTTGATACCATTTTTGCATAGAACCATACCCACCCATTATATGGTAAAAGTCCCAATAGGCGGCATCGTATTTTTTCGCTTCACGTTTAATTACATCCACCGCATCGGCAATATCAGGGTTTTTATACCTGCGGCTTCTGAATGCATCATTTGGAGTAGTTAACAGGAAATCGGTACCGGGAGCAACCTGTTTTATATTGGTTATCATGCTATCCATATCATTTTCAAAATAATCAGGATTGAATTTCTTGGAGAATGCCTCGTTTGTACCAAGTGAAATGATTACCAGGTCAGGTTTTAGTTCTGCCAATTGCTGAATAAAGTACTTTGAATGGGTATAGTCAGTATACCGGGCTCCATTTGAACCAATGGTGTGGTAAATTATACCGGGCTTATCATTGGTTAACACCATGCCATATACCATTGCTTCGTACTGGCTTGTATCTTTTTGCAAGGTACACATAGTAAACAGGTTCATGGTATCTTTAAATGAAACACTGTCAGCGCCTATGCCCCAGGTTTTAGCAGTATCTCTTATCACAACTGAGTCTTTCATGTCGTTAGAGGTATATATAACCCAATCAAAACAATGAGGACCTTTGTCGTGTAAAAACATCATGTGGGTAAAGGAGTAATTAATGTCTTCGGCGTTCTTGATATTTACTTTTAAGCTCGAAGTTGAGTCATAGGTTTGAAGCCCAAATCCCGCAATACCGGTAGGTATGTTCGATGGATTTATCATAACACACCTTCTGCCCTTCCATTCACCGGTTGAAGTTGAACGGTAATTATTGGGTTCATTGGAGCCGGCCACATGATAAGGAAATATCAGGCCACGGCCACCGTTACCATAATCTCGTTGCAATTGCTGCCGTACCCAGCTCGTAAAAAAGTCAGCCTGTAAGTGAGAATCGCCGACATGAACTATTATCACATTCTTACGCTTGCCTTCTTTCATTTCCTGTAGTTTCACAAAAAAAGATTTCAGGGCTGTAGAGTCCAGGTGAATGGTATCAATATCTGCATTGATAAAAGGATAATTATCATAATTGGTAACCTGGGCAGTCCCTGTTATTACCAAAGCCACAAAAGCTATTGAGAATATAATGCGCTTAGCTCCGCTCATTCTCCTGCTTATCCTTAAACTCCCATGCATATTTTTCGTAGTCGTATAACATTGAATAGTAGAAATACCCTGCTATCCAACTTCCCCCCATTGGTTTGAAGTGTGTATAGTCTTTATTGGCAAGCGGAAGATCGGAGTTTACCATATTTATCATACTGCTATCAGCGCCCATAGCCTGGAACAAATTCCAGAAGGCCACATTGGTTTGCTTAGCCACACCACGTTGTACTTCTACAAATTCAGGAATTTCTGCCATGGTTTCATACGCGCCATGTTTACGCACAGCCCTGTCGCTGATAGAATTAACCAGTATAGCGCATTTAGGTAATTTGTTCTTAAGCGAGTTTATTGTATTACAGAACCCACGTGTATAGTAATCGTACTTATCGGTACCATTATGCACTACATTAAGCCCGTATTGCAGTACAATACATTTTATGTTCAAATCATTTTGAAAAGACTGCATTATACCATCATCTATTACCGATAACTGCAAGCCCGAAGATCCCCTCATGTCAAGGTCATCCACGTAAACACCGGTAGTATCTTCAAAATTTGCGCCATATATGTACACTTTCGCATCCGTAGAAAAGGTCATTTCTATAGAATGAATGGCTGCTCCGTTGTTCAAGGTCAGCATCTTCACTCCGCCTCCGTTAGCAAGAGATATAGTTGTGGTATTGCCTCCATCTTTCTTTACATATACTTTGGCATTTGCATTACCGGGGTTGCTATAATAAAGCTTAACCACGTGAAAGCTATCAAGCCCTGTCTGTTCTTTAACCCCGCTAAATAACGTCCAGCTTGCAGCAGATTTACCATCGCCGGTAACATTAGGAATAAAAGCTTCTCCATTAAGTCCATAGGGTATAGTGGCCTGCCTGTCTTCAATTACTGTATATGTCTTCCAGTTATCGGCAAAGGTTTGGTTTATTGATTTCCTGAACCCGGGAACGTTATTTATAATGGGAACAAAGCCAACCCCCCTGCCACCGAATTTCTTTTGCAACATTGCACGTATATCCTGTGTTACTATATCGCCTTCTATCATTGAATCGCCAAAAAAGGCCAGGTGTACTTTTTTCTTTTTTACGCCTAATAAGGCATTATAGAACACCGCCAGGTTATCTTGCTTAGCTACACAGTAATCTTCAACAGGCCAATACCCTTTTTTGAAACTTAATGAATCTACATCTTTAAACCCTTTGGGTACTGCTTTAACAACTGGCTTCACCTCTTCAACTTTTACAGGCAATTGTTCTGACGGAGTAATGTCAGAGAACATGCTGATAGGCTTTGTAGTAAAGCCCATAATTGTAAAAGATGTTGGCACAAACGACAGACCTGTTAGTATTACTGCAACAAGCAATACAATGTAAATTGGCTGACGCACCTGGTTTTTCACTCCTCAATGTTTAAACAAAGGTATGTTTTGCTAAAGCTCTAAAAATGACTTTCCTTACAAGTAATTAACAGAGTAAATGTTAATAATAGTATGTGACCATGTACGACTTCTGAAAATTTAATTTCAACTAAAAACATCTGATTTTCGCTCTTTACTTTCGTATATTTACAAAATGAATTACACTGTAATAAATAACAAAGAAGCCGGTCAATTTGAGATTGACCTAGATGGAAAAACGGCGCATGAACAATACAGCGTTTCAGGTAATGTAATTACATTCATTGGCAACTATGTTCCACCTGAATACCGGGGACAGGGAATAGCTGCAGAAATGGCAAAGTATGGTTTTGAATACGCTAAAACCAATAACCTGAAAGTGACAATACTTTGTCCGTATATTAAAGCATACGCACAAAAGCACAGTGAATATAAATCACTACTGGTTTAAAATTGTACTGTAGAATAGCCTTTGACTTTATCAGGCTTGAAAGAAAGTGTATGCCAGTATACCAAGCAATGCAGTATTAATAGCAATAGTGGCAACCGATTTCAAAAAAGGCCATATCATGGCACAATAGGCAAGCAAGCTCAAAGTTGCTATGCCGGTTATATAATATGCCCAGGGCTCATGGTTTTGCAGCTTATTACTTGCCACTGCCTGAATAACCCCGCAAGTGATCAGTATATGGCCATCCATCAATAACCTGAGCAAATCCCGGTTATATACTTTGCCATGCTCTGAACGGAGTACAAAATAGTCGTGCAACACACCATTTACAATAGCCCATATACCGGCTATGAGTGCAACACAACTTACCAGGTTCATTTAACTATTTTGAAATTGAAATTAGGGCTCTGGTATTTCATCATAAGGCGTACCCAGATAGGTAAAAGCATTTCAGTAGCACGGGCTGAAGTAATATCTCCGAGGTCAATTACGTCGGCCCAGCCGAATTCCTGTAGTATGTTTGCAACTTTTGCTTTGGCGCTAATTTCATTTCCGCATATAATTACATCATGGCTGCCCGAAACTAATTTCGGATTAACCATTAAATTACAATTCATTGTATTTAATGCCTTAACCACATGGGTGTCAGGAAATGCTTTCTGAATTTCTTCACCGAGCGAATTTGTATTGCATAACGAAGGGGTTAAAATTGGTGGCATACCTTTTGAAAAATCAAGTGGGTTAGCTACGTCAACCAACACTTTGCCTTTTAAATTCTTTTCGCCGGCAAGCTTCAGGGCTTCAAGCGATATTTCTCCTTTGGTACAATTAAAAATAATCTCTCCAAAAGCAGCAGCTTCAGCAAATGTTCCTTGCAATGCATTGCCTCCTGCAGTCTTTACCCACTGCACTGCTTTTTCATTATTGGTGGTACGCGAACCCATCATTACCTCATGCCCTGCCTGTACTAACCTCGTACCAATTGCGCTGCCCACTACCCCTGTTCCAATTATTCCGATTTTCATATACCTGTTTTTAGCGATTTAGAAACTATATTTGCTGCAAAATAAGCTGGTTAGTTTATATTTTACAATAACTGTCACAAATGATAGTATTGAACAAAATTGACGGCTTTGATTAAATACAGGCAAGACAAGCATTATAAATATTTCAAACTTTTCGTATGATAATTAATGGCAAGGAAATGGAAATTAAGCTACACGGGCAAACTTACCACTGTGCGCTTGATGTAACCATGGGTTTTATAGGAGGTAAATGGAAATCGGTTGTATTATGGTATTTGATAGAAAACCATAAGCGCTTTGGTGAGTTAAAAAAAGAGATGCCGGGCATTACAGAAAAAATGCTTTCACTTCAGCTAAAGCAATTAGAAAAAGATGGCATTATTAGCCGTAAAGTATTTGCTGAAGTACCGCCCAGGGTTGAATATTGCCTTACCGAGCATGGTAAAACTCTGATTCCGTTACTTAAGGAAATGGCGCTTTGGGGAAGAACTAAGGCTACTACGGAAGGGATAATTGTAGAGGTTGAAAAAATGAAGAAAAAGAAAAAAACAAAAAAGAAGAAATAACTTATCGTTTCATCTCTATTTTATTTCCATTCTCACTTTCCTCTTTAAGTAACAAATTAATATCCTTGATCAGTCTGTCTACCTCGGCAGGAATAACGCCGCTATACACACCTCTTATTCTACCCTCCATATCAATTAAGGTAAGGTTTTGAGAATGCACTAAATAGCCATCTGTTTCAGCTAAATATGAATGTATGGCAAGGTCAAGTACTTTACTCTTTTCTCCGCGTAAAAAATACCACTGATACGGAACTGCATCATGTTGCTTTGCATATTCGGCTAGTACCGGAATAGAATCTTCTTCAGGGTTTACTGTAAATGACACAAACTTAACACTATTGTAACCTGTAAATGTCTTTTGCACCCGCTCCAGTTCATTATTCATTTTCCTGCAAATACCCGGGCATGTTACAAAAAAGAAATTAGCCACGTATATCGAATGTTTGAATGTATCACGGGTAACCACTTGCCCCATTTGATCCATCAAACTAAAATTGGCAATGGTATGGTAAATGGTGTCTTTGCTAACTGAGTCTACTTTACTAATGCCCATTATTGGCAGATAGTGCACCTTATGGTCTTTACATTCGGCAATAAACAATATAGTTATAGCCGCAACTGCAACACATAAAACCCTTTTTACAACCGATGCCTTCACTATTCCTATTTTAGGTAAAGATACTTTTTCCTCAACAAAAAAGCCCCCGCAGGATTTGCGGGGGGGGGCTTTAGTTTTATGAGTCAACTATTATTTAACTAAAACTAACCTGCCACTGGCAACAGTCTTATTAGCTGAAATAGTATATATATATACTCCTGTACTTAGCGGAGTACCATTATCATTCTTTCCATCCCAAACAGATTCGTAATAACCTGCGCCCGTAGTTCTTTGTTTATTTATAAGGGTTTTAACCTTACTGCCATACATATTATAAATATTTATGGTGACATTACTTGACGGAGCATTTAATGTATAACCGATATGAACCTCGTTACTGAAAGGGTTTGGATATGCCTTGGTAGTAATATTAAATTGCTTCACCTGGTTTACACTCAACAAAGTATCGCCAGCTAACAGATTTGTTATATTAATAGTGTCGTCACCCGGTTGATAGATTAAATACTGGTACGAATCGAATAACATTTCGTTTGTAGTTGAAGTACCTGCAACAACTGTTTGCGGCGGGTTAAACGGGTTATTCGGGTTGTTCGAAGTATTATCATACACGTGTGAAGAGAAGATCGTGTAGCCAGTTGGTACCTTTACAAGCATTGGGTAGGTATAATAACCCTGCCAACGGAAATCCCAATTATTAATACGCACAAGCGGAATAGTATCTATTCCTGAAAATGCATAATTGGTGATCTTTACACCAACTTTATGCTGGTGCGGGAATGTGGCATATAACGAAACAGCAACCGGTAACCCGCCGCTTGACGGATATTTGGCAGTGCAGGTAGTAACCTTATTTGCAGGTAACACCATGCTCCAGTTTTGTAATATGGTACTGGTGTATATTTCTCTTATACCTGTTGAACCAAGTGGCCAGAAAAATATACGAACACATGTACTGTCCACCTGGCCTCCTGTACCGGCAGGATAGTGGATCTGAAATACTATATTACTTTTTGCTTTCAGTCGGAACCCTATTTTCAGCGGAGCCTTACCAGGGTATAGTACAGCATTGCCACCCGGTGCATAGCCACCAATACCCACATTGCTGCCCGGCATGGTATAACAGCCCCCTGAAAGATCACTTGTTGCCTTTCCGCTGGTATCCATGCTTATTAAAGCATGGTGCACAATAGCAGTGTTACCCGGAACGATTTCATATCCACGTATAATACGGTCTTGAGTTAAACCAGTTGGTACAACAAAACAATTATATGCATCTGCTGAAGTAGCATTACTGGTAAATGTGGGTATTTTAACTATCAGGTCGGGCGTACCTTTTAACTGGTAATCGCTTGTGTATACAGGTGCCATAGGCGCCAGGGTTGTATCACCGGCTGCAGAGCCTGAGTCGATCCAATTTACAATTTCAGCTACCTGCGCTGCTGTAAGCACACGCTGATTAAAGAACTTATGATATAAAGTATCAGGTGGCCATGGCGGCATTATGCCCTGACTTACGTATGTTTTAATAGTTTTTGCATAGGCAACTGTTTGTGAATAATTCAACAATGACATTGGCCCAACGCCCTTTGGATTATGGCAAACTGTACAGTTGCCATAAAAAATAGGCGCAACATCTTTATAGGTTGTTTGCGCATTTACGTTGATTACCGATACCCCAAAAAGGGCAATAAGTATGTATAATTTTCTCATTAATAGACTATTTTACACAAACATAGTAAACTTTCCGTAAGAAAACAAATAGACAGAAAACCAACAGATTAACGCTCTCCCCTGGCACCTAATTCTATAATGGCCATATCCTTTATATTATCGCCATCAATTACAAAACGGAGCATAGTGCGTACTTTATGAAACCCCTCCCTACCTGATGCACCGGGATTCAGGTGAAGTATGTTCAGGTTTTTATCGTAAATAACTTTAAGAATATGTGAATGCCCGCAAATGAAAATGTGCGGCGGCTTTACCATAAATGATTGCTTAAGCGCTGCCGTGTAATTGGGCGGATAGCCACCAATATGTACCATCCACACATCTTTCTGTTCACACATAAAACGCTGGTTCTTCGGGCATACTTTTCGTATCTCTTGTCCATCTATATTGCCATACACAGCCCTGATAGGTTTTATAGCCGCCAGTTTATCATAAACCTCAATAGTCCCTATATCTCCCGCATGCCAAATTTCATCAGCCTGCTCAGCATGCTTGCAAATTGCACTATCGATGTAACCATGCGTATCGGAAAGCAATAAAATTCTCTTCAATTGATGAGTTTTTTATCTCTGTGTAACTCTGTGCTCTTTGTGAACTCTGTGTTGAATATTTTTAAACACAGAGGCCACAGAGCAAATACAGCACAAAGCTACACAGAGAATTACATTACCTGTTTTCAATTCGTAATTCTTAATTTTTAATTCTTAATTAACTATCTCTTCCGTCAGTTGCATTTGATACATATCGTGGTAAAGGCCAGGCTTTGCAACTAAATTGGTATGAGTACCATATTCAATTACCCTGCCCCTGTCAAGCACCAAAATATTCTCGCACATTTTTACGGATGATATACGATGACTTATGATCAGCGTAGTGCGCCCCTGCATTATGTTCTTTATATTCAATAAAATCTCTTGTTCTGTATTTGTATCTACTGCAGAAAGGCACTCGTCGAACATCATAATATTAGGCGCTTTTAGCATAGCGCGTGCAATAGAGATACGTTGTTTCTGTCCACCTGAAAGTGTTATACCTCTTTCACCTACTACTGTTTCAAATGCTTCCTTAAACTCATTTATGTTATCATATATCGCTGCATCTTTCGCAGCCCTATCAACTTTCTCTTTTATTTTATCCTTGTCAGTAATCGTATCGGTAACCGAAAATGCAATGTTATTTGCAATAGTATCCGAGAACAAAAACACCTCCTGGGGTACATAACCGATCTGGCGGCGCAAAGCAGAAAGAGGCAATTCTCTTATATCTACCCCGTCTATCTTAATCGTCCCTTCAGTAACATCGTACATACGGCAGATAAGCTGTGCAATGGTCGATTTTCCACTACCTGTTTTACCAACAATACCCAATGACTCTGCTTTGTTAATGGTGAATGACACATTATCGAGCGCCTTAATACCCGAATCAGGATAAACGAAGGTGACGTTCTTAAATTCAATATCTCCCCTTATTTCAACTTTGGTATTAACCTTAGTTGTAATAGATGGTTTGGTATTTAAAAACTCGTTTATACGGGTTTGTGATGCTGCTGCACGTTGCACCAATGATGTTATCCAGCCAAGGCTGGCAATAGGCATGGTAAGGTTGCTTACATATAGCATAAATACTGCTATATCGCCAACTTTCATTTGTCCGCCAATTACATCTTTTCCGCCAATGTACAATGCTAAAATGGTACTGAGCCCCACCAACACAACCATTGCCGGTTGAAAAATAGAATCGACCTTAGCCAGGTCCATATTACGTTCCTTGTATTCAATGCAATCTTTATCAAACTCCTCTATCATCATTTTTTCAAGCCTGTACGATTTAATTACCCGTATACCCGAAAAGGTTTCCTGTGCTTTTGTGAATAAAGCCGATAACTGCTGTTGAACCTTTGTGCTCTTTTTATTGATAACGCTACTTATATAGTATATGGCAAAATACAGAACAGGCATGGGTGCCAATACGTACAATGTCATTTTTACATTCGATTGCAGCATTATGGTTAATGTAAGCCCTACCAATGTTATGGTATTGGTTGTATACATTATTGTCGGGCCAAGATACATACGCACCCGGCTGACATCTTCACTGATACGGTTCATAAGGTCACCTGTATTATTGCGGCGGTAAAAAGCAGTGTCAAGTTTCTGGTAATGCTCAAATACTTCATTCTTCAGGTCGTACTCTATAAGCCTAGATGTAACTATAATGGTTTGCCTGGTAAGGAACAAAAAGATACCACTGATAAGCGCCATACCCAGTATTAGCATTACATAATAAAGCAAACGACTGACAGCCGCATCGGCTGAATCAACCTGCTTAACCTTGTCAACGGCAAAGTCAATAGCCTTACCCACATAGGGTGTGGAATACACTTTAAACCAGCCGGATATAGCAACAAATACAATGCCCGCGATTAGCCTTACCCTGTATTTGAAAAGGTACTTATTTAAATGTAATAGCGATCTCACCTTGTTTTTGGTCTTTTGGTTAGTATGTTTAGTCCGCTTGTATTGTGCTTCAAACTTAGCCTATTTGTTTTTTCGGGCGGGTGTTAAAATTAGTATAACTTTGTCCCGCTCTTATACCTATGTACTTAATTATAGAATGCAAAATTAACGATATTCCACCGAATAAAATTATTTGCCATGATAGAAACTAAAGAGATCAAAAAATCAGCCAACTCAAACGACGACATTATTAGTTCACAACTCTTCAGGTACGACCATGAAGAAGTGTTGTTCTGCCAGGATAATGCAACGGGCCTGAAAGCCATTATCGCCATACATAATACAGTTCTTGGCCCAAGCCTTGGCGGTTGCCGTATTTGGAAATACAATAACGATCAGGAAGCAATTACCGATGCACTGCGCCTTTCAAGGGGTATGACCTATAAAGCTTCGGTAGCGGGGCTTAACCTTGGTGGCGGCAAATCAGTAATTATTGGCGATGCCAAAACCATTAAGTCAGAGGCGTTAATGAGAAGGTTTGGCCGTTTTGTGAATGACCTTGGTGGTAAATATATTACTGCAGAAGATGTTGGTTCGAGCATGAGAGATATGGAATATATCCGTATGGAAACCAAGCATGTTACCGGTATACCTGAATCAATGGGTGGTAGCGGAGATCCTTCTCCGGTTACAGCTTATGGCGTGTTACTTGGCATGAAAGCCGCTGCGCACCAGCAATGGGGCAGCGATAACCTGAAAGGTAAAAAAGTATCGGTACAAGGTATTGGTAACGTTGGCGAACATTTGGTAAAACACCTGACTGACGAAGGCGCTAAGGTTTATATTACCGATATTAACCAGGACAAGCTAAAAGAAGTTGCAGCAAAGTACAAAGCTGAAGTTGTTGCGCTCGATGCAATTTATGATGTAGATGTTGATATTTACGCACCATGTGCATTAGGCGCTACGGTAAATACTGATACGCTTAAACGCCTTAAATGCTCTATAATAGCGGGCTCCGCAAACAACCAGTTAGCTGATGAAAAAGTACAGGGAGAAGAGTTAGCAAAGAATGGCATTATATATGCACCTGATTTTGTAATTAATTCCGGCGGGCTTATTAACGTGTATGCCGAATTGGGCGGCAGTTACAACAAAGCACGCGCTATGCAGCATGCCGACAAAATTTACGACATTACAAAATCTATTTTAGCATTGGCTAAAACCGAAAACATACCAACTTACCTTGCTGCTAATAAAACCGCTGAAAAGCGCATTGAAGCAATGGGTAAAGTAAAAATGAATTATACTAGTAACAGAAAATAACGAGAAGCATAGTCTTTGTCTTTAAAACGTTCTTAATTTATGCTTAACAGACGCTATTTGCGCATCAAGGTATTACAAATACTCTATCCGTTCTTTCAGGATGAGGAGAAGAATATAAATGCACGTGAAAGGGAATTACTTACAAGCATAGATAAAATATACGAGCTCTATATTTACCTCTTCCTTTTACTAAAAGAAATACGTCATTTCGGCGATAACCTGCTTGAAGAACGTAAAAAGAAACACTTACCGACAGCAAACGACCTTAAGCCCGACCTCAGGTTTATAAATAACAGGGTGTTGCTTAAAATTTCAACCGCCCCTGCCCTGTTAAAAGAAAAGGACAAACGTAAAATAGGCTGGCAGGCTGATGAGGATTCAACCATAAAGAAATTCTACCAGAACATATTGGCCGCTCCTGAATATACGGCCTTTATGGCTTCGCCTCCTTCTACTTTTGAAGAGGAAAAGCATTTTATGGTAACCATTTACAAAAAGTATTTATCGGAAAATGATGACCTGAAGCAACACCTGATAGAAAAGAACATTCACTGGGCAAGCGATTATATGCTGGCTAATATTTGCATAGTAAAGACCATTGAGGCTATGCAGGAAGACAAAGACCTTGAACTGATGCCACTTTATAAGGCCGATGATGACCAGGATTTTACCCTTGAGCTTTTCAGAAAGACAATACTTGATGATTCGGCTAATATGAAACTTATTGAAGGTAAGATAGCTAACTGGGAGCCTGAACGTATTGCATCAATGGATATGCTGCTTATGAAAATGGCTTTGACCGAAGTAATGAACTTTCCCGGTATCCCCGTTAAGGTTACCCTTAACGAATACATTGAAATATCGAAGCTTTACAGCTCACCTAAGAGTAATACATTCATTAATGGTATACTCGATGCTATTGTAAAAGAACTACGTAGCCAGAAAAAGGTTGTGAAGGTTGGCAGAGGGTTGATTGAGTAATTCAATTACGAATTAAAAATTACGAATTACGATTTTGGTGTCACTCTTAGCCTGTCGAAGTTATTTATAGGGACTTTATTCTATTTTCAATCTTAACTATTTTATCTATATCTTCATTAGATATTCCTTTTCTTGTTGATAGAACCTCTAACAATATGGAAGTTGAATCATTTAAATTTTGATTCGCTAATAATGTTAAATTCTCATCGATAAACGCTATTGGTAATGTACTATATATATTAGTTAAGTTTTTATCCCTTTGGGCATTTTGCAAAATAATTTCACGAAATGGTCCAAGTAGGATTTCAACCATTTCATTCGAATTTATTCTTCTTAATAAATGATTATGAGTATTAGTATGTCCAATCAATTGAACATTAAAAGTGCGAAGGTCTTGCATTAGAGCATTAATAGATGGCTCAGTTGAAACTAAACGCAATGCTTGAATTATATAATCAACTGCAGTATCAGAGTACGTTGCACTTAATGTGATACGTCCTCTTTTATATATATCGTCATCAAATCTTTGCTTTTCTATACTTTTCAGTAATTCGTCCTTAGTTAATAGCTTAAGGAAGTTTATAATGTTGTTATCTGCGGGAACAATTTGCCTAGTATTAATAATAGACTCAATACCAGAATTAGCTATTTTCTGAGGCAATAGTTCAGTCACATGAGGTCTTAAATCAGTACGAAGAAGGAACTCTATTTTATTACAAACTCCCCCTTGATCATTCATTAAATCCATCGCATTAATCAACTTAACAACATATTCATATGGTACAAATTTTGAGGTCTGCTCAAGAGGAAAAGCTGTTATATAATTTTGGAGTCTAATAATGTCTCCCGGATTTACAATTTTGAATATCCCTTTAACTATTTCAGGTTTAAAGTATTTTGAAAAAGCGGAAATTAAGTTTTTCATGCTATGGTCGGGACCTTCTTTCCATAATATCTCCACACAATGCTTTTGAGCACCATTAACGAGATTCGCATCTAACCTGTTTATTAGATCAGGATGTTTTGTGAAGAGATTTACGTGCTTTACAACGAAAGACGGGCCATCAGGCTTTTCATTCCCCACCCATTTATCATAACGGTAAATATTTCCCCAATAACACTTAAAGAGTACATTAATGATATGCGTACTCGATTTACCGATATTTGCTAATATCATTGTATACACATTATCGAGTGCTTTTCCAATAAATTGCCAGTATGGTCCAGGCCCATTATAGTATCCATTGAAAGAGTTGTCTATTTCACTAATTAAAGGTTCATCTAATTCATACGCAGTATAACCTTCCTGTAATATCTTCTGAATAATTAAACCACTTTGTTTAACATTTTGGATATATATATAATTCAAGGGGTTTCTTGTAGGGTCAATCCAACTTTTACACTCATGTAGGAATCCACCAAATCCCTTAGCTCCGTCCGTTTTATTTGCGTGTAAAGCTGTGTCAGTATGATTCTTAATAATAGTAGGGTCTTTTATTATTTGCTGTTCTTGCTCCGGCCATTTTTGTTTTATTACCATCATAAAAGTGAACATTGCTACATTATCAATAAGATATTTCTTATCTGGGTCAACGGTAGATGCTAATCTATAATATGAAATGAAGTCATTAAAAAATCTTTTTATCTGTCTTGGAGTATCACCTTTGTAAGCATATGTAAGTATTTGGACGATCTTTGCTTTGTCTTCTTCAGTAAACTCAAATTCTGCATTCTTAATACATTTTTCGATGAATTGGTATTTATTTTCTTCCGAGATCGGCGGAATTCTTATGAAGGACTGGAAGATTTTGTCCAATATTCCTTCCGTATTATTGTTCTCCCCAATATGTTTCTTTATCTCTCCTTCATCACAGGGGATAATGTAAAAGCAATCAGGTAAACTCATAAAGGTCTTTAATGCTGAAAGGGCCTGAACTGCAATACCTGCTTCACATCTATCGATATTATCAAAAACAACGACTATTTTTCTTTTGCCGCAATAATCTTTAAGTTGACATATAAAATCTCGAAAAATAGACTCAAACTGATCCTGAGCAAAAGTTGGAGGTGTGGAAGCAATAGTATAATTATCAGTAGGGAGTATTTGCTTAAATATATCTTTGAAAAATTCTTTGAAAAATTCCATAACCCCAATCCCCAATCCAAACACAATAAGTAATTCGAAACTATCTAATACACTTTTACTGAAATTGAAGTAAATAGCCGTCTTAACATTATCCTTATACTGTATCACTTTTGAAAGAATAGTTACCCCTATAGCGATAAGAATTATAAGTCCTATTCTGTTTACAAAGTAGTCAATAAGTTTTAGAATGGGAATTAAAAGTTTTAATAACCAATACTTCTTACAATAGTCAATTAATTCTTGAATAATGTTTTTGGGTTTACTGTCTGCAAGTATTGGTGTTTCTCTATGATAGTTTAGAATATGTAAAAGAGATTCATTTTCCGATTTACTCTTATAACCACTGCTAAACCTCTTTTGGATGACCTTGTCTTTGCTTTCTATTAATTGTTTTTCAAAATCAAACAATATACTTCGATAAAGAGAAGCATCCATGTATTTCCAAATATCAAATTCAACGAATATTATATCCTCAGTCGTATCGATTGACTTTTTTAATTCTTTAATAGTCAAACTTTTGCCGCTTCCCCATTTACCAAATAGACCTAACGTGAAAGAGTGCTTAGAGAAGTCTTCGCTTTTAATTATTTTATATATGGTGTCCGCTATCTGAGAATGAATCTTAAAGAAATCTTCATCATAAGGGGTGTCAGATAAATATTTAGGCAGCCTATCATCCATTTATTGTGACTTATAACAGACTTCTAAAATAACCTTATTTTGATAGGCCAAACAAAAAAGAGATAGCTTTTCGCTATCTCTTTTCAGTATAATTTTAATAAACTTAATCAATCATGCTAAAGAATCTCTGATTCTTTAGTTAAGCATGTCGTTAGTAAAGAAACCATCAATGTTCTTTTTCTGCAACTTAACCATAGCAGATAGTTGAGCGCTGATGTTATTACTGATCTTCTCATTGAAGTTCAGGCCAAGGTTGAGGTGATTGTTATATTCAGTAACCATTTTCTCCATGTTCTGAACAGAAAGCTCGGTAGACTTATTGAAGTTTTCTTTCAGTAATGTCATAAGCTTTTCAATGCCTTCAGTTTTGCTGAAATCTTCAGTTTGCAGGGTTTCTATCATTTTGGTGGTGAAATCAATAGAAAGGTCAATTCTGCGGGTATGAGAATCAATTACGGTATCAATAACTTCTTCCGACAATTTCAGGCTTTTACCAAATGTAGACCTGAAGGTGCTTATCATAGAAGCATCCATATCTTGTTCGTATAAGGTCTCGCTTATCGGGGTATATGCCTTAGTGCTTGCTTCCAATGCTGAATCAAATTGCTTTGAATTGGTTTCGATCAGCTTTTTAATAGTTTCTTTTGATTTCTCAGAAGTACTGTCAATTTTGTTCTTTAAGGTTTCAGCCTGTTTGGTTAAGGTCTTTTTCATTTTTTGGGTTTATATTTTGGGTTTAATTTTCTGCTGCAAAAATGGGCAACGAGTGTTACACAAATGTTTATTCAATATTAGGTTTTAGTATTATAACGCATAATATTTGGGGAATATTTACAAAACAGTGTATAGATAAAAACAAAAAAACCGATTTTATCTAAATGTTGGTTATCAAAAACAAATAGGGGGTTTCTGTTTTTTGAGCACCAGAAACACTCAATAAACTGGCAATCAAAATATTACAAAATAAAATAGGCCTGAAAACGGAAACCCCCTGAAACCCCTTGTATTTAATTAAAAATCAGGAATGGAGAGGAAAATTTGCTCGAAGCCCCTCCAGTGGTTTGGGGTAAACAGGTAGCAAATGAAACCCAGCGCAGCCCATCACAGTTGAAATTTAGTGTTCTCGGTTTTACTTATTCCATACTCCATATTACTTACCCATTTTCCCTGTCTTTCTTTTATTACTTTTGCAGCGCTAAAAATAATAACCATGAAAAAATTGTCGATCATTTTATTGCTGCCCGCTTTATGCTGGCTGTATTCATGCAATAACAGTTCAAACAATAAGGGCCTGTCGACAGACATCGTTGGCAAAACCCCTACAATGGTATTTACCGATACTACACACGATTTTGGCCTGGTTTACCAGGGCGACCATGTACATTGCACCTTTAAGTTCAAAAATACCGGAACGGTTGACCTGGTAATATCATCAGCTACCGGCAGTTGTGGCTGCACGGTACCAAGCTATCCTAAAAAAAGCGTACCTCCTGGCCAGGAAGGGCAAATTGATGTAAATTTTGACAGCAGTGGTAAATTAGGCAAGGTAGAGAAAATGGTTAGCCTTGTTACCAATTGCCAACCCAATACCCGTATATTAACCATTACCGCAGACATTCAAATCAATAAAAATCAACAACAATAAAAACTATGTTAAATCAAATTCTATTAATGTCGCCTCCGGCTGGTGGTGCAGGTGCAGGTGGAGCAGGAATGTCAATGAACCTGATATTTATACTGCTTATTTTCGTGGTATTCTATTTTTTCATGATCCGCCCGCAAATGAAAAAACAAAAACAAGCGGCTAAGTTTAAAGAAGAAATAAAGAAAGGCGATAAGATTATTACTATTGGCGGCCTTCACGGCAAAATTGCTGAAATAGGTGACAAGACCTTTGTTATTGAAGTAGAAGGCGGAGTACGCCTGAAAATAGAGAAGTCTGCTGTTTCTATGGAGAGCACCATGGCTATCCAAAAGACCAACGAATAATTTACCGGCGATGAAAACATCGCTCCTTAAAACTATACGCCAACCCGGCGACGAAAAAAAGAGTGGCAAGCTTAATGTTAAGCTTGTCACTTTTATTACCTGTACATTACTGGCTACAGCCCTGTGGTTTATGAATGCGCTCTCCAAGCAATATGAAGAACCCCTGACCTTTTATGTGAGCTATGAAAATATGCCGCAGGCCCAGGATAAGAAACTGTACCCTTCGTCCAATACTATACAGATGAAGGTCACTGCATCAGGTTTCAGGGTATTGGCATATAAACTGGGTATAACCGACCCCAATATAAAGCTTGATGTTAACCAGTTCAGGCATAACTATTACTATGCACTGACGACCCAGAAACATATTGAAAAGCTACAGGAACAATTGGGTGATGCTGTGGAGATACACAGTGTTTCACCCGATACTTTATTTCTTCATAATCAACCGCCTTCATCGGGCAATGACCAGAACTGATGCTTAAAGTAGGAATAACAGGAGGAATTGGCAGCGGTAAATCAACCGTATGCAAAATATTCGAAAGCCTGGGTATACCTGTTTTCAGGGCCGATGATGAAAGCCGAAGATTACTCAGTGAAGATGCCGAGGTAAAAAAACAGGTAGTTAGTTTACTCGGAGAAGAAGTAATAATACAAGGCAAACCCGATAGAAAGAAGATAGCCGAGCTGGTTTTTAACGATCCGGAAAAACTCAGAGCGCTCAATGATATTATTCACCCAAGGGTAAGAGATGGCGTTGCACTGTGGGCTGAGCAACAGAGATCGGCATGGGTAATTGAAGAGGCGGCTATATTATTTGAAAGTGGCGCCTATAAGAACCTGG
>DATHNG010000197.1:0-34872 GCA_035486275.1 Bacteroidia bacterium | reverse complement strand
TTTAGGTAGAATTGTTAATGTGCCGTTTGATTGAACCGTTCGACATTCACCAATTGTTTTACTTGAGCTCCGCATGTACTTTTTCGAAGAAGGGCCACCTGATTTATTTGGCTTGGCAAAGAATTCGATTTTCAGAAATGGAAACATCTCAGAGAATGACTCCTGAATAGCAAAAATTTTCCTGTTATCGTTTATTGTAATTTTCATTTTGTTTTTTATTATTCGTGAATACTTAATAGGGGAATTTTTGTATGGAATGCCATTTTTTTGGTGCTGCTGGCATGGAACATACCTGAAATAAGGTTATAGCTATGAGGTATCATTACAAGCATACCAATATTGTTGGTTTCAATAAAATTATTTGTTTCTTCAAGCAAATTTTCTCCGGAAGGGTAATGAAGTGAATGCTCAATGTCACAAAGTGAGTTCTCGAGGTTCACTTCTGCACTTGCTTTTTGGTACGTTACAAGTTCGGCGCGTTTCAATACATTAAACACATGAAGCTTCGATCCTAATAAATGAACAAAATATTTTACAGTATCAGTTACATGTTCAGGAACAATGGCACTATAGTCGCAGGCCAAGGCGATTTTTGTGGGTTTTACAAAAGCTAAGCCCGCAGGTATTGCGAGTACCGGGCATTTAGCCTTTTTCATTAAGGCAGTTGTATTTGAACCGAACACACTGGTTGATTTACCATTGCCCAATACACCCATAACGATAAGGTCGGCTTTATACTCTTCTGCCATAAGTAATATCTCTTCTACTACAAAACCGGCCTTGGTAATAATTTCTGATTCTAAGCCAGGATGTTTTAAAGCAATTTTATTCTGAAGACTTTTAAGGTCTGCCATGCATTGCGCCTCCAGTTCATCGATCGGAATCATAGTTACAGGTACATCTGCTACCGGAAGGGGGACAGAATAAACATTAAGTAATACAAGTTTTGCTTTTGCCAGTAAAGCCAGTTCAGCTGCATAGGTTGCAGCATTTTCGGCATTTGCAGAAAAATCGGTTGGTACAAGGATTGTTTTCATTTGTGTTGGTATTAAAAAGTTGTTTTAAAGAATTTAATAGCTGACCATATATAATCTATTGATATTTTATCCCATTCTGAAGGAATAACGAGAAGAAATAAGATCAGTGCAAGTCTTGGGAAAATATGCTTCATGTCCCACATAGCTTCTACCATTCCAAAAGCAAATGCGGCAAAGATTAAATCAATGCCAAGGAAATAAAGGCAGTAATATTTAATGAAGCCCACTATTAATAATATACCGAATATAAATTCAGTATATGAAGTAAAATAGGCGCCTATTTTACTTACAAAAACGGGAACTCCTTTGTCTTCTAAAGGGGTATGTATTGTTTCAACTACTTGCTTAACACCCATTCTGAATATCTTATCGTATCCCTGAAAAAGGAAAAGCATGCCCAAAAATACCCGTGCCAGTAATGCTGCACTTACTTCATGGATGTTTATTTCTAAGAGTATCATGTTGTTTAATTTGATACAAAACTATTGCCACCTTGGGCCTTTATGTATGATATCGCTCATAAAATCAAGTGATATATAGCAGCCTGTTTATAATGTCAATTATTTAATGTTGCTGATAATAATAATTCTCAACACGGAGATGTATAGATGTTCTTAATCAGCTAATTACGGCATGATATTAATCATGTCGAATCATGACATTCTACATGTCATTTATCGGTTATAAGAGTGAATTTTGTATTATAATCTACAGGTTATGTTACAGAGTATTAAAATAAAGGGCAAAAAAATGAAGGTATTGGTTCCTACCGATTTTTCGGGAAGTGGAGTTAATGCAGCCGCATTTGCAATAAAGCTCTTCGATAAAAGAGCAGACGAGATAATTCTTGAAAATGTTTTTCAAATTCCCAAAGTGAATAAAGGCACTTTAGTTTCAATAGATGATATAATATCTAATGAATCGAAGCTATTACTTGAGAAAGAGCGCAGGCATTTAAAGGCGGAATACAAAAATGCTAAGGTTACAATTCAATCGGAGGAAGGGAATGTTGTGGCGATTATTAAGAACGCAATTAAAAAGAAAGGAATTGATCTACTTGTAATAGGCCTGCAAAAGCAGGTTTTAAAACTAAGTAAAACAACTTCTGCATTTATTGAGCATCCCCAATATTGGCCAATACTTACTGTTCCATTAAAACCTTTAAATAAATCGAAAGAAGTAGTAATTGTAATATCTGAAAATTCGCAAACGAATGATTTAAAATATCTGACCGATTATTTGAAAAGTATTGATCTATATGATAATACAATTCATAGTTTGCAGTTTTCAACCAAAGAGGGAATAGAGCATTTGAAAAGTAAAATAGATGCATTATTAAAGAAACATAAAGTTGGTATAGTAGTATTTGATACCAATAAAGGTGATTTGCTCCAAAAGGTTATTATGGAGCATAAAATGGATAATGTTCTTCTTTCAATTCCTGCCTTGTTAATTCAACATAATGGTTAACAGTAACACCTTGAATACGACAAAATTTAATAGTTCAGCTAAAGTGCTAACTTCGCCATATAATACATTATATAGCGAAAATATGCCTACCACACAAATGGGTGAAGATATTAACCAGGTATACAGGTTACTATTCGAAACCGCAGCAGAGAGTTTACTTATTGTCAATAAAGCGGGCATCATTCAGTTGGTGAATCATCGTACAAATGATATGTTTGGTTATGAAGGAAAAGAGCTTATTGGCCAGGCGATGGAAATATTGCTTCCGGAAAAATACCGAAAGAAACATGTTCATAACAGAGATGAATATACCAAGAGCCCCAGAAGAAGATCGATGGGTATGGGTATGGAACTTTGGGGTATACGTAAAGACGGTGTTGAATTTCCGGTTGAAGTAAGTTTGAACCATTTCGAGGCCAATGGTAACCTTTACGTAATGGGCCTTATAACGGATATTACTGAACGACGTAAGGCAGAAGAAAGAATACGGATATTGAATGAAGAACTTGAACAACGGGTTGAAGACAGAACAAGGGAACTGGAAGATAGCCAGAGATTATATAAGATTGTAGCCCGTAATTTTCCTGATGGCACGATTAATGTGTTCGACAAAAACCTCAACTACGTTTTTGTAGAGGGTATGGAACTTTTCAAATATGGTGTTACAAGTGAAAAGCTAGTAGGCACCAGCTATTTAACCCGATTACCTGAAGACATAAGAGAGTTTATGAAGGATAAATTGAGCCAGGTGTTCAACGATCATCATAATACTACATTTGAAGTAGGTTATCAGGATAGAAACTATATTATGAATGTAGTTGCTTTGCATGATTCCGCAGGCGATGTTGAACAGATTTTATTGGTTGAACGTGATGCTACCATACAAAAGAAGAGTGAAGAGGAAATAAGGAAAACACTTGAAAAAGAAAGGCAATTGAATGAACTGAAGTCACGTTTTGTATCTATGGCATCACATGAGTTCAGAACACCGTTGGGGTCAATACTTTCATCTACATCGCTTATTGAAGAGTATCTGGGGCAGAAAGACACTACCGTTGATTTTGTAAGAGGGAAAAGTGAAAAACATATTAAACGCATAAAGTCTTCAATAGCTAATCTTATCAGTATTCTTAATGATTTCTTATCACTTGAGAAATTAGAACAAGACAAGGTTGAATTGCAAGCTACAGTATTCAATATTGAAGAGTTTTCGAAAGAAATAATTGAAGAAGTACAGCCATCATTGAAAAAAGAACAGAAAATAAAATACATCCATAAGGGCAATAGCAGTGAGGTATGTATCGATCAGCAAATACTGAAAAATGTATTGTTAAACCTTGCTTCAAATGCTATTAAATATTCTCCTGAAGGTGCACTTATAGAATTGAAAACAATTGCTAACGACGGTAATTTAACCCTTGAAGTTACAGACCAGGGGATGGGCATACCTGAAGATGACCAACAGCACTTATTTGAACGTTTCTTCAGAGCAAAAAATGCCACTAATGTGCAGGGCACCGGCCTTGGCCTTAATATAGTTAAAAGATATGTTGAACTAATGGGCGGAAACATCTCATTTAAAACAAAAGAAAATGAAGGAACTACTTTTAAAGTAACTATAGAAAAAACAGTATAATAAATTTAACATGAAAAAGATTTTGCTTATCGAAGACAATCCGGACATGCGTGACAACACAGCTGAAATTCTCGATCTGGCTAATTATGTTGTGGTTACCGCTGAGAACGGAAAGATTGGAGTTGACCTTGCAAAGCAGGAAAAACCAGATCTTATTATTTGTGATATTATGATGCCCGACCTTGATGGGTACGGTGTATTGCATATATTAAGCAAAGACCCAAAAACAGCCGGAGTGCCTTTTATTTTTTTGACAGCAAAAGCAGAAAAAAGTGATATGCGTAAAGGTATGAACCTTGGTGCAGATGATTATTTAATTAAGCCGTTTGATAAAATGGAGTTACTTAATGCGATTGAAACCCGGTTAAAACGTAGCGAATTCTTTAAAAAGAACTATACACGTGATTTAAGCGGATTAGTTGATTTTATTGAAACGGCTAGTAAATTTAGCTTACCCGGCACTATTTCAACCGATCACAAACTGAGAACCTGCCAGGCTAAAGGACAAATATATCATGAAGGCGATGAACCTAATACGGTATACTTTGTAAACAAAGGAAAAGTAAAATCATGGCGCATGAGTTCAGATGGAAAAGAATTGATAACCGGCATATATAGCAAAGGAGATTTTCTAGGCTTTAATGCAATATTGGAGGGAGGAAATTACCCTGATTCAGCTTCAGCAATGGAGGATTCTGAACTGGCGCTGATTCCAAGAAATGAGTTTCTTTCACTTGTATATTCAACACAGGAGGTTTCTGCACGTTTTATTAAAATGCTGGTGAATAATATTAATGAAAAGGAAGAGCAACTACTGAGCCTTGCTTATAACTCGGTAAGGGGCAGAGTGGCTGATGCATTACTTAAACTCCACAAAAAATCGCAGAATAATGCAAACCTTAGTCTTTCACGTGAGGACCTTGCTAATATGGTAGGTACCTCTACCGAATCTCTTATAAGAACCTTATCGGATTTCAAGCAGGAAAAAATGGTTGAGATTGATGGAAGAGATGTGAAAATAGTTAATATTCAGGGATTGGAAAGGATCAGTAAATTTTCATAATTCTTTGAAAACTAAAAAGGTGCTGAGATGCTCTTCGGAAGAAGAAGTCTCCCTACACTACTTCTTTAAATGAACAACGCCCTATAAACTACTGATTTATAGGGCATTGTTAATTTATTTCTGGTAGCCCGTAGGGGAATCGAACCCCTGTTTCCAGGATGAAAACCTGACGTCCTAACCCCTAGACGAACGGGCCAAATTTTTTTTGGAGGTGCAAATGTAAAAAAAATATTGAATGAAAGAACCCGAAAGCATTTCAGAGATAATATTTTTTGGTTTTTAAGGAAAGAAATTGGCTGTAACCCTATTTTATCTGGTCATTATCGGCGCCAAACCGAAAGCCAAGGCGTTTGCCTGTTGCCATTTGCATTCTACTAGCTTCTTCCTCCATAACTGATACACTGACTTCCTTAACATTATCAAATGGAGGTGCAAAAAGGCTGAAATCGAGCGTATATATTATAGCAGAATCAATAATATCGGCAATAGCAGGCTTATCAAGTACAGCAGTAGAAAAGTTATTATACAGGAACCCTAATTGTCTTTTGCCTTCAACAAAATAATGCATTTCGTGGTTAACAAATATTCGTGCAATAAGGTAACCCAGATCATTGGCACGGCTATACTTAAAGGAATCGGAGAGGAAGTTATATATACTTATGTTACCACAAAAAGCATTTGCCTCACTTTTCTTTACGTATGATGTTTGCCATACAGGGTGGCTACGATCGAATGTAAAGATGTTTGTTTGCAGGTAAAATATAAGCACATCTTCAGCAATGGTCAACATTACCTCCGACTCATTCAATTCCTTGTATTGAACATTTATCCGCTTATCTAATTCGGTCGCTTTTTTAGCAATTTCTTTGGCCAGTTCTGCCAGCACTTGCTTCATTACCTTAAACTGCTCCTGAATATTATTCCGTACATTTAACTGAACGATTGTTTTCTCTTTCAGTAATTTCAGAATAAGGTCGTGACTCGGCATTTTATCCATGCTTTCTCAATATGCTTTAGCAAATATAACTCTTTGAGTTGAGGGGTTACCTGTGTAAACACATTTTCCTTCTTCTAATTTATTATTAAGGGGTATACAACGTATAGTAGCCTTGGTTTCTTCCTTTATTTTTTCTTCTGTTTCACTTGTACCATCCCAGTGCGCCCAAACAAAATTCCCTTTATCAAGTAATTCTTTGAATTCAACATAGGTGTCAGCTTTATGGCTGTGATTTGTTCTAAAGTCTTCAGCTTTTTTGAAAAGATCATGCTGAATTTCTTCAAGCATTTTCTTTATGTAAGCTTCAAGGCCTTCCATTGGCACAAACTGTTTTTCGCGCTTGTCGCGGCGATATATTTCCACTGTACCTTTTTCAAGATCGCGCGGACCAATAGCTATACGTACAGGCACACCTTTTAATTCATATTCTGCAAATTTCCAGCCAGGGCTACGATTGTCATCTGTGTCGTATTTAGTACGGATACCATCCGCTAGCAGGGTCTTTTTCAAAACAGATACTACTTCGGTTATTTTACCAAGCTGCTCTTCATCTCTGAAAACAGGGATAATAACCACTTGTATAGGTGCAAGTAGTGGAGGCAAAACTAATCCTTCATCATCAGAGTGAGACATGATAAGAGCCCCTATAAGCCTGGTAGACACACCCCATGATGTGGCCCAAACTAATTCTGATTTCCCTTCCTTATTTAAGAATTTAACATCGAATGCTTTTGCGAAATTTTGCCCCAGGAAATGAGAGGTACCAGCTTGTAAGGCCTTGCCATCCAACATCATAGCTTCGATGCAATACGTTTCTAAGGCGCCTGCAAAACGTTCACTTGCCGTCTTGGTTCCTTTTATAACAGGTACCGACATGAATTTTTCTGCAAAGTCAGCATACACATTCAACATTTTTTCTGCTTCTTCAACAGCTTCTTGTCTTGTAGCGTGCGCGGTATGCCCTTCCTGCCATAAAAACTCTGCTGTACGGAGAAATAAACGGGTGCGCATTTCCCAACGCACCACATTAGCCCACTGGTTAATTAAAAGAGGCAAGTCTCTGTATGATTGTATCCAGCCTTTGTATGTATTCCATATTATGGTTTCGGAAGTAGGGCGAACTATAAGTTCTTCTTCCAGCCTAGCATCTTCATCTACTACCAGACCTCCGTCGGGGCTGTTTTTTAAACGATAATGGGTTACTACAGCACATTCTTTTGCAAAGCCTTCAACGTGAGCCGCTTCTTTTGCAAAAAATGACTTAGGAATGAACAGTGGGAAATATGCATTTACGTGACCCGTTTCCTTAAACATGCCATCTAAAACGGCCTGCATTCGTTCCCAAATTGCATACCCATATGGCTTAATAACCATGCACCCTTTAACGGCCGAGTGATCTGCCAGGCCAGCCTTAATAACTATGTCGTTGTACCACTGTGAATAGTCCTTGTCTTTTGGTGTTATTACCTTGCTCATAAACTTAAAAAATGTTAAATAACTAATGCTGATGTATTCTTCATAATTGCTTCATCTTTTTAGCTTAACTTAGCATAAAATAAGTTGCGGCAAATAAAGTTTATCAGGAAAGCAAAAGTAGAAAATAAACCTTTTAAGATTACGATAGTCTAATATTCAAATATACTCATCATGAAAACACTTGTTGGAATATCAATTGCGGCGTCGATGTTACTTAGTGTAGCAACGATAGCTCAGCAAAACACTAATAATGGTATGAATGATGACGGAATTTATTCGCCTCCTGGCAATAATTCATCTGTAGGTCAATCAACACCAGCCCGCACACAAACGGCACAAGGCAACATGGACACCCATATGTCTCCGGCTGATTCGGGAACAAATAATAACTACACAAGCACCGATAATTATTATTCTCAGGATTATGACGATTATAACTATACTTCTCAAATAAGAAGGTATGACGATAATTGGGGAAACAACTGGGGTTATTATGATGATGTATACACTAATTCATATTGGTACAATTATAACCCTTATGCATTTGGAATGAGTATTTATTACCCTTCATATTGTGCATGGGGTTGGGGTTATCCTTATTTCGGTTTCGGCTGGGGCTTTGGCTACCCATATTGGGGCTTTGGTTATGGCTGGGGCGGATGGTGGCACGGTGGTTGGGGCCACGGTTGGGGTGGTGGCTGGGGAGGCTATTACAACAGTTATGACCGCAACGGCGGCAACTTTATAGGTGCGAGAACAGGTGGCGGTATTAGCGTGGCTAGAGGCGGAAGCCCCGTATTAGGACCCGGAAAAGGAAGCCCTGCAGTAGGCCCGGGAGAGAGAGAAGCAAGCTTTGGAGAAATGTATCAGAACTCATTGCGGAGTGAAGCTGCAAAAAACCCAAATGCATTTGTAAAAAGCACCAATGGTAATTTGCATGTGGCTCCAGGAGTATCAAATGGCCATATATCAAATGGTGGCAGAGCTATTAACTCACGCCCTACAGCTTCATACAGAACAAATTCAGGTATGAACTCGAATGCTATGGGTAACAGAACAAATTCTACCGTAAATAATAGCCGTAATAATAATGTAGCAAGAAATAATGCAAGACCTGATTACACTAACGAAAGAGTAAATAACTCAAGCCGACGCAGTAATACTAACTATAGCCAGTCACGTATTGCTCCTAGTCAGGGTAGTAGGAGTTCAGGCAATTACAATTATCGCCCATCTAATTCTGCAAGCAGAAATTATGGCGGAAGCAACCACTCTTTTAATGGTGGTAATAGCGGATCAGGTTATCATTCATCCGGTGGAGGACATAGCTTTGGCGGCGGCGGAGGTCATTCAAGTGGTGGCGGTGGTGGTCATTCAGGCGGTGGCGGCCATAGATAAACGATTGATCCTTCTATTATAATTAAACTCGGTATGAAAAAATTAACATGTCTATCGGCAGTGGTGCTAATGGTATTACCTGCACTGGTAAATGCCCAAGATGCAGCTGATGCATTACGATATTCGAACACCACGTTCGGCGGTACTGCCAGGTTTATGGCCATGGGCGGTGCTTTTAGCGCGGTTGGCGGCGATATGTCATCACTTACTTTCAACCCGGCAGGTATAGGTGTGTTCACAAAAAGCCAGCTTACTTTTTCACCTGGTTTCTCATTTCAAAGCACTTCCTCGCAATATAACGGGCAAACAAATATGGCTACCCAATCATCAGGCAATGTACAAAATGCCGGTTTAGTGCTTGCCTGGAAAAGTATCAGAGAAGAATCGATGTGGAAAGGAATTGCTCTTGGTTTTGTATATAACCGGACCAATAATTTTAACACACAGTTATATACCCAAGGCAATAATTACAACAGTACCATGCTCGACCAATATACAGATGAAGCGAATGGTACATACTATAAAAACCTTGATCTGTTTTATACTAACCCCGCATTTCAAACAGGATTGCTGGATACCAATGCCGGTGCGAAAAGCTATTACAATATAATCCGCCCCTATTTAAATAGTGGTAACTACGTAACACAGCAAAAATCATTAACCACTACCGGATCAATGGGAGAAACCGATATTTCATTCGGAGGTAATTATAATAACACGCTATACATAGGTGCATCCGTTGGCTTACCTGATATATATTATAACGAAAATACAATCTATTCTGAAACTCCATCATATGTTGATAATACGTTCGGACTTACCAGCTATACTATAAACTCCAGTGTAGCAACTTCGGGTGGCGGTGTTAATTTTAAACTGGGATTCATATACAGGCCTTTAGATTGGTTGAGAATTGGTGCAGCCGTGCATACCCCTACAGTATTCTCCCTTAGTGACGAATATAGCACCGGTATCAGCGCTAATTATATTCCGGGTTCATATTCTTTAAACAATACTGCTTCAAATCAATCGCCTGCAGGTTCATTTAACTACACCCTTGTAACCCCAATGAAAGTGATGGGTGGTGTGGCTTTTGTAATTCATAAGCAAGCCATACTGAGTGCTGACTATGAATACCTTGATTATTCAACTGCATCGTTTTCTGCATCAGGTAATTCTTACTCAAGCGTAAACCAGGAAATTGCAAACTCGTATATGGGCGCAAGTAATATTCGTGTAGGTGGTGAATATGTATTATACCCGTTCAGCATTCGTGCAGGATATACTTACTATGGTAATCCTTATACCCAGGCATCGGATAACACAAGCCTGAAGAGAAGCCTGTCGGCGGGTGTTGGTGTAAGAATAAGGCATTGCTTTATTGATTTAGCTTATGTGTATTCATATTATAACACTAACGATTTCCTTTACTATAGCGCCTACGGCAATGCAATTGCACAAAACAGCACCACCGAATCAAATGTTGTGCTTACCATGGGTGTCAATTTTTAAGCGCTGAACTTATAGCTTCAACTGATTTTTGTAAACGTATCTCAGCGCTTCCTGAAATTATTACAAACGGTACCTTTTGTGAAGTCAATTCATCGTGGTATAATTCAAAAAGTTCTTCCCTTAAATAAGGGTGTTCACGTTGTGGGTCATCCTGCCAGGGAATATCGGTATACGTTAATAAGTGCAATGTATATTTGCGTTTCTTTATGTTCTCTTTTATCCACTCGGGGCATACATTATACTTGAACTCGGCCCATATTTTAGTAACTACTAGGTTAGTATCGCATATCAATATTTTATTTGCCAACGAAGCAATTTCATCTTCTGCTTGCATCTGTCCTTTTGAAATTTCCACAATATCATCCAATGTATAGGGCCTTTGAAGCTTAGCAATATATTCACGTGCAAACTCAGGCATATACCTGGTTTTGTAGTAAGCAGCCAGTTGTTCTGAAAGAGTAGACTTTCCGGTACACTCTGGCCCTACTATAGCTATACGGTCAATTTTCTTTTCAGCTTTCTCCATTCAAAATAGCCATATACAGCCAATAATGTAAATATAAAATAAAGTATTGCCGTAGCATACAGATCTTTTATAACATATTCCGGAACATATATCAGGTCAGTAATTATCCATAGCAGCCAGTTTTCAATATATTTTTTAGCAGCCATCCAGGTTGCTATTAGGCTTAGCACTGTTGTGGTAGAATCGAAGTATGGGATAGTGCTTTTTGCAACAGCTATATGAAGCAATGCCGTTAGCCATTCTGTTAAATGGGGCAATAGCCATACAAGTAAAAAGACTGAAGGTATACCTATACCTAATAACACAAGATATGTTTTGCCCGGCATTTTAGTTATCCTCAGTTCTCCGCCCTGGGTTCCGCCTTTAGTCCACATATACCACCCGTAGACGCCAAAAACTATAAAAAAGAGCTGTAACGATGCATCGAGGTAAATACCGCTATTGTAAAATACTATGCCGTACAAAACACAGGCTAAAATATTTACCGGCCAGTTTATTGTTTTTTCTAAAGCGGTTAGCCACACCCCTAAAATAGATATTACCAGGGCAGTTAATTCAAACCAGTTTTGCTGAATATAAAGCAGCGCAGTATGTATAGCCGACATGGGTTTATTGGAAAGTGATACCCAGTTTTTGAAAACGGTCCATTACCTTATCAAATTCTTTCTGCGGATCTTCCTGCCCCCAGAAAAAATTGTGGAACGCAATACCCGAGAAACCTAATTCTCTTGCCTTTTCTATAGAGTCGGCATCGGCGCCACCGCGGGCTACTATCTTTCCCGGAAAACTTCTTAATACCTGTTGCAACAAAAGCGGGCTGAAACTTGGCCTGTGTCCCTGCGGATCGGTAAACACGGGTGTCAGCATTACATAATCATACGTTTTATAATTATCGGCCATTGAAGACAAGCTTTTGCTTGAACTGCTGATGACTAATTTCTTATTCATCCGCATTTCTATTTTGGTTTGCGTAAGCCACGACTTAAAGTGCTTGCGCCTGTGCCTTCTGCTCATGTGCAGGCCTTTCAGGTCATAGTCGAGCAATATATCGTGATGCGAATGAAGCACCATTTTATTTTGCTGCTCTTCCGGAAAATGTTCTATATAATTAATAAGCTCTTCCTTTGAAAAACTGGGCTTACGTACATGTAAGGTAGGTAAACCATTTTTCAGCATATAGTTTACAAGGCCGTATTCGTTATCAACATTTTTCGATGGGGTAATTACTATAAATCTCATAAACTTATTTTGCGGACTGTGTAAAGGCCTGGTTGTAATGTACTGATCTGGCTATTTGTTCTATCAATCCCGGCGATTCTTCTGCAATGGTGCCAATTACAATTATATCGGCCCCGGCTTTGCAAATTTCATACGCATCCTCGGGTGTACGAATGCCACCACCAATAATAAGCGGTATTGAAATATTTTTCTTCACTTCCTGTATCATAGCCAATGAAACATGCTTGTTAGCGCCGCTGCCGGTGTCCATATAAATAAGCTTTAGGCCAAGCATTTCACCAGCAAGAGCAGTGCAAGCCGCTATGTCATTTTTATCGTGAGGTATGGGTACTGTATTGCTCATATAGGTAGCAGCTGTTACCTTACCGCCATCAATAAGCATATAACCGGTTGGCAATATTTCAAGCTTTGTTTTCTTTAATACGGGCGCTGCCAGAACATGTTTGCCAATAAGGTTTTCGGGGTTACGGCCCGATATAAGCGAAAGAAAAAGAATAGCATCGGCAGCCGGAGATATTTGATCAACATGGCCGGGAAAAAGTATTACAGGCAGTTTTGTTTGCTCCTTAACAGCATTTACACATTTGTTAAAATCGCCTTTCGATACAATGCTGCCACCAATAAAAAAATAGTCGGCCCCTGCCCTTTCGGCTTTGCTTACAAAGTCAACCGAGTTAAACTTATCGGGATCAATAAGTACAGCAAGTTTTTTTTGCTTACTATTTTGGCCGGTAACTAATGAAGTGTGTATTGATGAAGGCATTAAAATTGTTTTGGTGTATAAAGGTCGTAAAATAAATTAATACGTATTAAAAACTGCATATTGTTGCAATTTCTTGCATATAACTGCAATTTTTCAGCAATCACTTTTTCTATTTCATTGATTTTCAATTGAATACAGTTTTTGTCATTAAGGCTTTGCAATTGTCATTTATATATTATTCATTTTCAGTGCATTACGTATGTTTTGTCAAAAATTCTTTCAATTTTAAATTTTGTTGTTTTGCCAATATCTGAAGTAAAACACGCATCTATACAAAGATACATACTCCGCTAATTTTATACTGAAAAAGTAAAGATAGCTTTCAACAACCCAGGTTTAGGGTTTCGCTCTTGGGAAAGGAAAGTTGTTTCTTATAAACAGACCAATTTACTCTATCACTAGTTTTCCATTGCCAACAACATTACCATTCTCAGAAATAATGCGGTACAGATAAATACCCGCCGGCTGATTGCTTAAATCAATTCGAATGTCACCCTGAGCCTGTCGAAGGGTTTCATTACAAACACATTTACCCATCATATTGTAAATCTCCATTTCTCCCTTGATGTAGGTATCGTCAAAGTGGAAATTAAATGTTCCACTGCTCGGATTGGGATATACATTAATAGAATAACTATTCGTTATATTTTTTACGCTTAATGTCGGATTCTGATAATAAATTGTTTTACAAATTGAATCCTCTCCACATGCATTCTTGACCTTTAAACATACATTGTATATTCCGGTATCTGCATATTGATGAGTCGGAGAAATGGTAGTAGAATCAAATGTACCATCTCCAAAACTCCAATACCAATGGCTTGCCCATGTTGAGCTGTCTTGCATATAACCTGAGATGGTATTATAAAAGAAATCAGCATGGGGAGTATAACATGAACAATCATTAAAACTTGTGTCATTGATATTGCTACTGGTTACAATCAAAGAGCTATCTATGGGTGTTGAGGTCTTATTAAAGACATTATCATTATTCAAAGTTATTGCTATTGCAGTTAATTTATCAATGTGAAAAGTATCCTGATTACAGCTGCTGTTACCCATGCTATCCATTTTCGTCAAATAAAAATCATCCGCTCCGTCACTAAAATTTTGAGTAGCGCCAAAAACAGCAATTCCTTTATCATTTGTCTGCAAAACTCCTATTGGATAGTCTTCTTTTGGTCCTCCGATCCTTTTTGACCATTTTATATTACCTAATGAGTCTGTTTTAAAAGAAAAAATATGGTAATTAAAACTATGCCCTGCAACAGTGTCAAAAACCGAGTATGTGAAAATTTTACTATTATTAATTCCAGGTACAAAATATGCCCAACTTTCATAACCAGAATTCAGAGGAAAGAAAAGGCTTTCTTTAACTGTTCCACTTGAATCAAAGTTAAACCAATAGTTTGAAGTACCATTAGTAAGAAAGCCATCTATTGACTTACCATCAGAATCTACATAAATTTGATTATTAACTCCATCGCTTAAAGAGCTATTAATATATATATACTTACTCCAGATACTATTGCCGTGCTTATCGGTTTTAATAATTCTGTTTTGTGCAATCAAATAAAAACAAGAATCATACTTTAGTTGAATAATATCAAGCATTTCATCTCCTGAGTTATTCAAAGAACTGCTTGTCCAAAGTACATTGCCAGAAAAATCTATTTTAATAAACATCGCATAGCCATTACTTCCTGCTAAAATATATCCTCCTTGTACTTCCAATACTTTATTAAAATACGCACTAAAGTATTTTGCCCATTGAACGGCTCCCAAAGAGTCAGTTTTCATTAAAGTATGGGCATCACAAACTAAATAACCTTTATCACTTGTTTGAATAAGATTTCCACCAACTAAGGATTGAAGATTGTATGTACTAAAATTACTAATTGAATACTCTTTTGACCACATTTTATTTCCCAGCGAATCAACCTTTACTAAATAGCCATAATTATCATCTGTAGAACCTAACAAAGCAAACCCTTTGTCTGTTGTTTGAATAAAGTTATTAGGTATTTCATCCGCTTTAGTACCATAGGAATGCTGGAATGTGTTCTGGGCAAACAAAGCGTTGCTTGAGAACAAGTAAATAAGTACGATAAGTAGCTTTATAATTCTTAATTTAATCTTCATCTTATTTCATACTATGCCTTTATTGCAGAGATATTTTCCGGGTAAACACATTGCTACCATTTTGTACTCTTATAAGATAAAGCCCTTTAGTTTGGTCAGAAAGGTCAATGTTAATAGTATTTTGATTGGTAACAGATTGAAACACTAATTGTCCATACGTGTTAAAAACATTGATATAGTTCCTATTATCGCCCAAAGTATTTACATTATTATTTGTTGAAGTTTGTATTAACTGCAAAGTGAATGACCCGTTACTCGGATTAGGGAAAAGCCTGACATTTGTATTGTTAAATGATAATTGATTAACACTTAATGGGCAACCATTGCACCATCCGGCAATATTATTTACCGGTATCCCTCCGGCTAAACTAAATAGTCCACCAACGCAAAGTCCACCATTATATACAGTCAAAGCTTTTACCTCTCCATTTGTTCCACTACCTAATGAATCCCAAGCAGTACCATTCCACTGGGCAATATTATTTGCAGGCTTTCTTCCGGCTGAATCAAAATAACCCGCAACATACAAATTACCATTATACACTGATAGAGAAGAAACCGAGCCATTTATTCCACCGCCTACCGAATCCCAAACGAATCCATCCCAAGAGGCAATATTGCGAACGGGTTTTCCATTTGCACTGTCAAAATTACCCAATGCATATAAGTCGCCATTATAAGCTGCCAATGCTGATATAGTTCCATTTACCCCTTTCCCAACAACGGAATCCCAATTTACTCCATTCCATACAGCTATGTTATTGACATGTATTCCACCTGCACTATCAAATGTGCCCCCAGCGTATAAATTACCCTTATATACAGTTAAAGAATTTACTGTACCATTTACACCATTCCCTAAAGGAGACCACTGGGAACCATTCCACATAGCTATATTATTAGCTCGTGTGCCTGAAATTGAATCAAATTGACCTGCCACATAAAGATTATTACCCCAAGTTGCAAGAGCATAGCAATAAACATCACTTATACTTTTAAAGCCAGAATTATTTGGGTTTAATTTTACAATACCGTATTCTTCATTACTAACATAATTAGTATCCCGATATGCAGTCATGGACCATGTATAAATACTAAATCCATTAATAGGTAATATATTATTCCATTGTATACTTGTCCATACATTTACAGTACTAGAACAATCCATGGGCCCACTCGTATCACATATATTATCTCCGGCGGCATATAGTTGCCCCGCAGCAGTATCCACAGCTGTAACCCCTGTATAGCCCGAATTCATACCATTACCTATGGGTCGCCATGTTTGTGCTTTAGAAAAATAATAGGAATACAATAAGACAATGATGAAAAATATATTTTTCATATTCGATTCAACCCTTAATTACAAGTTGTAGGCACAAACATAACTATAGTGCCAGCAGGAACTGTTACGCTTTGCCCCGTATTAATTTTAATTCCATTTGAAACACGAAAAACATAGGATTTGTATGGAGCAGTAGGTGGCGCACAATGAGAAGAGTCTATTGTTATTGAACTAGTTCCGTTTCCAATTATTATATTACGCATCACAAAATAGGGAAATGTTTTGATGTCACTATTATTTCTAAATGTACTATCAATACCACAATGAAACGTGAGCTTATAATAATGAAAGTAATTAACTGTCATACTATCAGGAAACGGCATTCCGTGCGGAAAATCGGTTCCATTTTGGTCAATTTGTTGATCAATATGCACAGTCATTGGATGAGTAGGAACCCAAGAACTGCTAGTATATTGGTAAAATGGAACATCATCAAAAAAATACACTACTTTATTTGAATCCCATTCACAGGCATACTTATGAAATGCTGAGAACAATGGAGTTGAACTGGTATAAGTTCCTTGAGCAACCTTATAATCTGATGCATTCATAACACATGGATTTGTTGCCGCATTTATTCCGCACACATTTGTAGTCCCAAAATATTGTGTCCCACTAGGTTCTAAAATATCTATTTCATCATGTATAGTATCACAAGGTGCACAGTTGCTAGAGCAGAATTTTTGATATGAAGTCCAGAAAGCAGGCCAAAATTTGCTTCCATTTGGAACACCACCAATGTATGCCCCAGGCAACAAAGCACTAATTTCAAAATATCCATATGAATATGTGTTAATTGAATTAATACCGGCGGTTTTAACTCCCCCTGAAATGCAGAAATTCTTGGGAAGTGTATCTACCATGAGTTTTAAATATCCTGAGTTTTCAATTGCGTTACCTGAACTAAAAGCAGTAGCGCCGCCCCACTCACAGCAACCTACACCTGTGGGGCAGTCTATAGCCTGCCACAAACTAGTATTTAAAGAAGTCCCATTAAATTCATCACTAACAGCACCACTTGTTCCAGTTTGTATTTGCCAATTATGATCAATGGCAGGAGATTGAGCAACCAGCTTACCAGAAAGAAAACAAACTAAAACTAAGAAACAAAATATTATTTTTGATAGCATGGGACTTATTTATTGAATTATGAATTTACCGGTTGAAATCAAGTTATTATTTTCGGCAACAATTCTATACAAATAAACTCCTAAAGGTTGATTAGTTATATTGATTGATATTTCAGATTTTGTTGCTGATGGTTTATTTTCTAATGCGTAAACTTTCTCACCAATCATATTATATATTTCTACAGTAGTACTTAAGCTATTTGCTGAAGAAAGAATGGTAAATACTCCTTTATTGGGATTAGGAAAAAGGTTTACAGAAACTTGGTTTGAAATCTCGTTTACGGCGTCAGCCGAGCAACTATTACACCACCCTGCTACTTGTACATCTGTATGCTTTCCAGCACTTATTGAACCTCCGGCAGCAATAAAGCCATTATATACCGTAAGGGACAGCACTTCATTGCCGGTTAATCCGCTTCCGATTGAATCCCATTGTGTGTTGTTCCATTGTGCTACCAAATTCGCAGGCATACTGCCCGCTGAATCAAAAGCACCTCCGGCAATTAAATTCCCATTATAAATAGTAAACGTGTTCACTGTACCATTTACTCCACTCCCTACAGCATTCCATGCAGTCCCATTCCATAAAGCAATATTCTTTGCGGGGTGCCTACCTGCCGTATCAAATGTTCCTCCTACATATAGATTTCCATTATACACTATTAGTGCGTTGACTATCCCATTTATCCCACCTCCAATGGAATCCCATGAACTGCCATTCCATTGAGCAATGTTCTTTGCCGGAATACCCCCAGCAGAGATAAACTCCCCGCCTGCAATAAGGTTACCATTGTATACAGTTAAAGCATATATGTAGGCTGTACCCTTTATTCCACTACTAACAGAATCCCATACAGTACCATTCCACTGAGCAATATTATTCACCGGAACACTCCCTGCAGTAGTAAATTGGCCGCCTGCATATAGGGCCCCATTATAAGTGGTCAAAGCTGAAACATATCCATTTATCCCATTCCCCGGGGTTGAAACTTTAGTACCATTCCATTTAATAATTCCCGGAGAGTTATTGTTTTCACCCATGTAAATATCCCCATTATAGTTTGCCATTGCAATTATGTTTGTAGGATCATAAGTTACAACAGTATCCCATGATTTACTTTTCCATCCCATCAGAAGCCCTGAACACAAAGAAAAATCAGCCGTATCACAAAAATAATCACCACCCGCATAAAGTTCTCCTCCTAATGTATCAAGTGCAATAATAGGATACGTTAACCCTTGCCCAATGGGAAACCACGTTTGACCTTTAGAAAAAGAATAGGAAGAGAACAAGATGATAAAAACAAATATTTTTTTCATATTATATTAATTACTCTTATCTAATATACATTAAATTTTGCACTTTCTTATTTATTGAGTCAATATCATTTTCTTAGTGTCAATTTCCTTATTATCTATTATCAGTGTATATAAATACATACCTGGTGTTAATTGCCCTCCATTTATTACAATACTTTGTTGTTCGCTTCCATTTATCGGTAAGGTCTTTTTTAGTGTTCCCGCCATATCAAATATCATAATGCTTGCATTGTTACTTCCATCGGGTATATAACAACTAATGGTTGTTGTCTGGCTCCATGGGTTAGGAATATTCTGCATAAGTACGGCCTGGGTCGCTTGCAGAGTGTTGTTATTAATAGTGTTATTACCATTAATAGTATTGGGGTTTGAAGTGCTGCCGCTATTATTGCCCTGGCTTGAGTTAGGGTTACTTGTTTTATCATGTCCGCTTCTGAAATTTATATTGCAACAACTATCAAGCTGGCGTTTCAATTCGCTAATTTCAGCTTGTTGTACCTGAACACCTTTTACTAACAAAGGAATAAAAGCGATGTAGTTCAAACTCAACAAACCTGTTGCAGAATCTTTTGAAACTAATTCAGGCAGTATTTGCTGAACATCCTGTGCTATAAATCCATATTGTCGGGGTATATAATATTTCTGTGCTTCACTGGTTGGTGTACCCTTATAAAATGATGGTTTATAATTGAAACTTGCAGGCTTAAGTTCATTTACAAGTATCAACGCACTATCTAACGTATAGTTTATATTCTGCTTTATATTATAGTCAGAGTATAGACTTGGAGCCGTTTCATATAACTCATGGGCAATATAGCAGTCGGCTAAAAAATGAGTGCTATTACCTAATTCCAACCCTCCATTATCTTGTGGATATATAGTTGCTATACCACCACCATCACTATGAGCATAATCTAAATTTATATCTTCCCAACCTACTATTAACTTCACCTGTCCTCCGCTACTATCATTAATTTCAAACCGCTCGCTATAATCAGATGAAAAAGAAATTATATATGGATTAGGGTGATATATTCCTGTATGGTTATCATACCACCATGTATAATCCGGAGTTGATGCACTTGAATAGCCATTAGCAGCCTGTATGTATGCCGCAGAATCGGAACCGCTTGAGGCAGTTGAAAACAAATGATTGTTATATGATTGAACATACGTCATAGCGGAAGATGTGCTACCTAACGAAAGATATCCTGAACTATTCATATAAAACTGGGCATTTGCAAACACAGCAATAAGTAAAAATGCCTGAAGTAATAATTTTTTCATGGTAATGAATTTAATTGTTTAAAATTGAGCAACAAATAGGCTGAGCACCTGCTGACAAATATCTAAATGATATTTATAATAATCAATACACACTTTTACGTACGTATAAGTACGTAATATGAAGCTAATTTCAATAGGTAAAAGATCGGCGCGTGTTAGTCCCGAGTGCTCAGTAACAAAAGCCATCCCGCATAATACACTACTTAATCAACCGCATAAACCAGCACATAGTTCTTTATTTTCAGGCTATGCATTTTATATGTTTTGTTCATACCATCCTTCATAATGGTTCCCTGCAGTTCAATTTCATTAGCCAAATGAAAACCTGCAATAGATATATTTTCCTTAAATGAAAGCATGCCTGCAGTATATATTTTGTAAAGCACTTCTTTAGCTGCCCAAACAATGCAAAGCTGTTCTGTAAGGGTATCCTGTTTCAAAAAAGCCATTCCTTCGTCGTTTACAAACCGTGTAGCTATCTTGTTTATTTTAGGGTGTATCTCCTCTACATCAATACCCGATGAACGCCTGGGGTGTAAAGCAATTGCAGCCATATTGCCTGAATGGCTTATAGATATCTCTGTGCTGTTATCTTTTAAAAAGGGTTTGCCATTCTCTTCATATAATATAGTGGGGCGCGGGCTAATAAATTCAGCCAGCAATACCCTTACGGCTAGCCATTGCCTGCGCCTGTTCTCATTTTTAAATGAGTTCAGTGTTGCTTTTTCTTCTTCATTTAAGTCGGCCATATTAAGCAGTTCGCTATAGGGCTCTGTTATTTCCCAAAGCCCTATTGAAAGGCCATCGGGAGAAGGTTTTTTAAGTATAGCAGGCATATTTGGGCTTAATTAAAATCTAATTTACTAACTTTGGCATCCTATAAAAAAAACAATTTGCCATGACTCAAACAAAAGAAAAAGTTTTGCCTTACAAAGTAAAAGATATTTCCCTTGCACAATGGGGTAGAAAAGAAATAAAACTTGCTGAAGCAGAAATGCCTGGCCTTATGGCATTACGTGCCGAATATGGCAAACAAAAGCCGCTAAAGGGCGCTCGTATTGCAGGTTGCCTGCACATGACCATACAAACTGCCGTGCTTATTGAAACCCTTGTTGAATTAGGCGCCGATGTACAATGGTCTTCCTGCAACATATTTTCAACCCAGGACCATGCTGCTGCTGCTATTGCTGCTGCCGGCGTTCCTGTTTTTGCATGGAAGGGTATGACAGAACCTGAATACGAATGGTGTATTGAACAAACACTTTTCTTTGGCGCTGACCGTCAGCCTTTGAATATGATATTAGATGACGGTGGTGACCTTACCAACGTTGTGTTAGATAAAAACCCTGAGCTTATTGCAGGTATACGCGGTATCAGCGAAGAAACCACAACCGGTGTTCACCGTTTATATGAGCGTTTCAAAAAAGGCACCTTATCAGTTCCTTGTATTAATGTGAACGACTCGGTTACCAAATCGAAATTCGATAATAAATATGGCTGCCGCGAATCATTAGTTGATGCTATTCGTCGTGCAACCGACCTTATGCTTGCCGGTAAAGTAGCTGTGGTAGCAGGTTTTGGCGACGTAGGCAAAGGTTCTGCAGAATCGTTAAAGAACGCTAACGTACGTGTTATTGTTACCGAAATAGACCCTATTTGCGCATTACAGGCTGCAATGGAAGGCTATGAAGTAAAGAAAATGGAAGATGCAGTGAAGGAAGCTGATATAGTTGTTACCACTACCGGTAACAAAGGTATTGTTACCGAAAAGCATTTCCATGCTATGAAGCACAACGCTGTTGTGTGTAACATTGGCCACTTCGATACTGAAATTGATATGGAATGGCTGAATAAAACCTATGGTAAAACAAAAGATACCATTAAGCCACAGGTTGACAAGTATACTATAAACGACAAGGATATTATTGTATTGGCTGAAGGCCGCCTGGTTAACCTGGGTTGTGCAATGGGTCACCCGTCGTATGTTATGTCGGCTTCATTCACAAACCAAACATTGGCGCAAATTGAATTGTGGAGTAACCATAAGAATTATGAGAACAAAGTATATACATTACCTAAGTTCTTAGATGAGAAAGTAGCACGCCTGCACCTTGCAAAGGTGGGAGCAGTAATTGATACACTCAGCAAAGAACAAGCCGACTACATCGGCGTAAAGGTTGAAGGACCTTACAAGTCGGAACAATACAGGTACTAAGCTTTAGCTTACTACCAAAAAGGGCAGGTGTTGCAAAACATCTGCCCTTTTTTTATTAATTCCAACTTAGCTATATACGATTTAACATTTTTTAGCATTTTATAAATTTTAGCATCCGAGCATACATTATAAATATTTGATTATCATTATATTACATAGAAAATTATTACAAAATACTAAATTATTTAGCAAAGGTTTTTCATTGTTTTTTATTGTATTTAACAATAGAAACACGCCATAATACGTAGCAGGAAAGTTCTGATAAAAATATAATGCTACTTTTGCTTCCGTTAATTGTTCTTATGAAAAGTCACCCCATGACATATTATAAGTTTCCACGAGTTGGGTGGATCATTATGGCCGCCATGCTGGTTGTTTTTTGTGGCCCCATAAAAAGGATCCTCGAACAACGGGTTTACAATTCTGATGTAAGCGGCGCCCAGGAGCCTACCTGCAAAACAAGCACGAAAAGAATAAGGGAAACCAAGTACACCTCTCAGCTTATAAAGTGTGTTTCTCAACCTTCGCCAAACAACGGCTTTACTCTATTTACTCCTGCTGACTTTAACGCTTTCTCTTTTCAAAAAGGGTACGGATGGTATTTTCTTTCTATAGATAAGTCTGCTGATTTTGCGTTAAGCCTTCCTTTATACATAAGCCACCAACGACTACAGGTTTAAACCTGTTCCCCACTTTATTGCCACAGCAATAATTTAGATGTATTGCTGCAATGCAGTAAACCATACCGGATTATTTTTTTAATCTGCAAGCCCGATAAACATTAGTAAACAATATACATGAGATCATTAGAAACAGGAAACAAACATTACTCAACTGCATTATATGCTATTGCAGTAAGCCGCCTGTATGCTATGAAAATAATAGCCTTGCGGTATAAACCCCTGCTTATTGCATTCATACTTATTGCAATTGTACCAGGTGTTTCTTTTTCGCAAAACAACCAAAAGCAAGACTCAACCCAGGTACTTACACTTGACCAATGCATTGCGTATGCCTTGCAAAATCAGCCGGGCCTGAACCAATCTTTATTGAACGAGTCTATTGCCAGAACAACTAATTCAATTAACCTGTCGGGCTGGCTGCCACAGGTAAATGTATCGGGCAGCCTTATACATTATGTGGTATTACCAACCACCTTAGTTACTAATACTGTTACACCCGGTGGTGAGCCGATAGCAACACGCACGGGTACTGCAAATGTTGCTATACCTGAACTTACAATTTCACAAACCATATTTAACCCGCAGTTATTATATGCTGCGCGCAGTGCTCCGTTATATGTGCAGCAGGCACAGGAAGCTACCGACAGTTCTAAAATTGGTATTGTGGTGAGTGTAAGTAAATCTTTTTATAACCTTTTACAAACCCTTGCACAGATAGATGTACTGAAAGATGATACAGCACGCCTTGGAAGAAGCGCCGCCGATGCATACCATCAATACAAAGGTGGCATAGTAGATATTACCGATTACCAGGAAGCTGTTATTACACTTAACAATTCAAAAGCACAGCTTTTCCAGCAACTTCAAAATGTTGTGCCGGAATATGCTGCGTTAAAAGAAGTAATGGGCTATGCACCTGAAAAGCATTTTAACATTGCGTTTGATACAGTACAAATGAGACAGCAAATTGCTTTTGATACAACACAAGCGCTGCAATATGAAAAGCGTATAGAGTACCAGGAACTTCAAACAAACAAAAGCATACAGCAGCAACTTACCTCGTATTACGATCTTGCTTTTTTACCAACTGTATCAGCTTTTTATGATTACAATTATGAATTTGAAAGCGATCAGTTCTCTACTTTATTTTCGCAGGCCTACCCTTATTCTTACGTGGGCTTATCTATAAACATACCCATATTCACAGGGTTTTCGCGTCTTGAAAACGTACATAAGTCGAGGTTGCAGGAACAATTACTTGACTGGAGAGAGGTTTCTCTTAAATCGCAGATATATACTGAATATACTACGGCCCTTGCTAACTATAAGAGCAATATATATAGCTGGAAAATGATGAAAGACAATGAAGAACAGGCAAGGAATGTATACAGGGTTGTATCGCTTCAATATAAGCAGGGAATAGTAGCTTATTTAAATATGATAGTAGCCGAATCGAATTTAATATCTTCTGAAATAGGATATATAAATGCCTTGTTCCAGGTACTGGCAAGTAAAATAGACCTTCAAAAATCAATTGGCGCAATACCATATAACTCCTCAACGCAAAAAAAATAAACATACTATGAATAAAATAGTTGTCATAACATATATAGGTTGCATTCTTCTTTTTTCGTGCAAGCAACCACAGCCGGCAAAAAACCCACCGGTTCCGGTAAACCTGTACACCGTTACAGCACAACCCGTTACCTATTACGATAAATATCCTGCCAATACAGTTGCCCTAAGCCAGGTTGACCTGCGCCCGGAGGTACAGGGATATATTACCGCCATATCATTTACGGAAGGTGATCATGTAAAGAAAGGGCAAAAACTATATGAAATTGACCAGCGTTTATATACCGACGCATACGACCAGGCCAAAGCAAATCTTGAAGTTGCCCAGGGTAATTTAAAACAAGCCCAACAGGATAATGACAGGTACGCTTATTTAATTTCGCAGGATGCAGTTGCCAAGCAAACTGTTGACCATGCAGTGGTTACCTATGAGAATGCAAAAAATGCAGTAGCAGCAGCAGAACAGGCAGTAAAAATGGCAGAAACCAATTTAACCTACTCTATTATTTCAGCGCCATTCGACGGTACCATAGGCATTAGCCAGGTAAGGCTTGGCAATATGGTAACAGTAGGGTCAACGGTGTTGAACACTATATCAACTGATGACCCGATGGGCGTTGATTTTCTGATATCGGAAAAACAATTACAGCATTTCGAAGATCTTAAAGATGGTAAACAACAAAGCATAGATTCTTTATTTACCATAATTCTGCCTAATGGTTCTGTTTACCCTGCACTGGGTAAAATTTCAATTATTGACCGTGCTGTTGACGTACAAACAGGTACCATACGTGTTCGGGTTGTATTTCCTAACCCGTCCTTCTCATTAAAACCGGGTTTAAGTTGTGTGCTAAGGGTACATAACCAGGAAGCAACCCCTCAGTTGGTTGTGCCTAGCAAAGCGGTAGTAGAACTTATGGGTGAATATTTTGTATACCTGGCTAAAGATACATTGGTAAAAGATCCGGAGGATTCAACAAAAACCCGCCCCGGGATGATGGCCATACAAAAGAAGGTACAGCCGGGACAAACCATAGCGCCTAATGTTATTATTAAAGGAGGCCTGAGCGAAGGTGCAAAAATAGTTTTAGACGGAGTACAATCATTACATACCGGATCAGTTATTACCCCGGGGCAAAAGCCTGATGGCTCAAAAGGCGAAAAAAAGGGAACAGGTGAAGATGGTGCTTCCACTAAAAAAGATAGCAGTAAAAACAGTGCACATTGATTCTTTATAAACGAATATGATAGCCGACACATTTATAAAAAGACCTGTTACTGCCATAGTGGTATCGCTTGTGCTGGCCATAATCGGCGCAATATGCGTATTGAACCTGCCTGTTAATCAATACCCCGATATTACTCCACCTGTTGTGCAGGTTACAGGGCAATATACAGGTGCCGATGCACAAACGGTTGAACAAACAGTTGCAACACCTATTGAAGAACAGGTAAATGGTACACATGGCATGGAGTACATGCAAAGCAATAGTGCCAATAACGGGTTGATGCAGATAAACACAACTTTTAAAGTTGGGACCAATATTGATATTGCCACGCTTGATGTGCAGAACCGTGTAAGTATTGCAACCCCTCTTTTGCCTGCAGCCGTAAGTCGTTTGGGGCTTACCGTACGTGCACTGAACCCTAGTGCATTAATGCTTATAGCCATCTATTCCCCTAAGGGAACACATAACGTTACCTTTCTCGATAACTATACCAATATATTTATTCAGGATGCATTGTTGCGTGTACCGGGTGTAGGCGCTATTACAACACTGGCAGATAATTTCAGTATGCGTGTATGGCTGAACCCCGATAAAATGGCGGCATATTCACTTTCACCTTCTGATGTTATTAATGCATTGAACGAGCAAAATCTGCAGGTGGCAGCAGGTTCGGCAGGTGTACCTCCGCAACAAAAAACACAAACCTACGAGCTCAGTATATTGGTTAATGGCCGTCTTTCAAAAGTTTCTGAATTTGAAAATATTATTGTGAAAACATTACCCGACTCAGGTAAACTTGTATACCTGAAAGATGTGGGCAGAGTTGAATTGGGTAAGTTCACATACTCAAGCAACTCGTATGTTGATGATAAACGTGCATCTATTCTTACCATATACCAAACCCCCGGAAGTAACGCCTTGCAAACAGCAAGTGCAATTACAAAAGAACTGGACGAACTTAAAAAATCATTCCCTTCCGATGTAGATTACAACATTCCGTTTGAAACGGTTACCGTTGTTAAAGTATCGATGCAGGAGGTGGTACAAACGCTTATTATAGCTCTATGCCTTGTTGCATTTGTAGTTTTCTTATTCCTGCAAAACTGGCGTGCTACATTAATTCCGGTATTGGCAATACCTGTTTCCATTCTCGGCACATTCGCATTTTTTATTCCCTTAGGTTTTACTATCAACACATTAACAATGTTCGGTTTTGTGCTGGCCATTGGTATTGTGGTAGATGATGCCATTATTGTCGTCGAGGCTGTTCAGCATTATATAGATACCGAAGAACTGCCGGTAAAAGAAGCTACACACAAGGCCATGAAAGATATTTCGGCGCCTGTAATCGCCATTGCACTGATACTTGCATCGGTGTTTGTACCGGTTGGCTTTATTCCCGGAATCGTCGGAAGATTATACCAGCAATTTGCAATAACCATAGCAGTATCAATTGTCTTGTCTGCATTCATAGCCTTATCACTAACCCCTGCTTTGTGTACTATATTACTGAAGCCTTACCACATTGATGAGAAAGCAAAGGGATTAAATAAGTTCTTCTTTAAGTTCAATACATGGTTTGAATCGATAACCAAACGTTATTCTAATGGAGTGCAAACCGGTATTAAAAGATCACGATATGTTATTGTTCTGTTACTCTGCATTGGTATTGCTACCTTCTTTTTATTCCAGCATAAACCATCAGGCTTTATTCCGAGTGAAGATGATGGATTGATTTACGTTACTTATGAATTACCTGAAGCGTCTTCTACTACTGAATCGGTAGATGTAATGTCTCAGTTAATGAATGTAGTTTCTAAAACACCGGGTATAGAACATTACGCGGCACTGGCCGGATTCAATGTAATAACAGGAGCAACAAAATCGAATAGCGGTACTATTTATTGCCAGCTGAAACCCTGGGACGAACGTAGTGAAGCAAACCAAAAGATACCTAACATTATAGACATAATACGTGAGCGTATTAATAACGCAAACATAAAAAATGCAAACATTGTTGTTATTCCGCCTGCTCCTATTCCGGGTATCGGGCAAACGGCAGGGTTTAGTTTCCAGATCGAACAAAGAAATACAAATGACGACGTTCAGGCTTTTGAAAAGGTTGTAAACAACTTTGTAACCGAAGCCAACAAAAACCCTGCTATTACGGGTGCATTTACATATTATTCGGCACACACACCAAGCTATAACCTTGATGTTGACCGGGACAAGTGCAAAAAAATGGGTGTCAGTATTTCCGATGTATTTACTGCCATTCAGGTATACATGGGCAGCTATTATGTAAATGATTTTACACTATATAACCGTACATTTCACGTAGTAGTACAGGCCGACACAACCTACCGCAGAATGATATCGAACATGGATAAATACTATGTTAAAGATCAGGCCGGATCGATGCTACCATTAAGTTCACTTATAACGTATAAGCCTTCCGAAACGGCCCCACTCTTATCGCATTTTGATATTTTCCGTTCGGCTGAGGTTGACGGAAACTCTCCCGAGGGATATAGTAGCGGACAATCTATTGATGCCCTGAAACAGTTAGCTGATAAAATATTACCGCAGGGTTATGGTTACGATTTTTCTGGGTTGAGCTATGAAGAAATTCAGGCAGGCACATTAACCATTTACATATTCATGTTTTCCCTTTTATTTGTTTTCCTTTTCCTGGCGGCATTATACGAAAGCTGGTCGGTACCATTTTCAGTGCTACTGGCAGTGCCTATAGGCGCTTTTGGTGCAATACTTACCCTGATATTCATACCAAGCCTTACTGATAACGTATATGCCCAGATAGGATTAATAACGTTGATTGGATTAGCTGCCAAAAATGCCATATTAATTGTGGAGTACGCAAAAATACGCGTTGACCTTGGCGAAGACCTTATTGCATCTACTATTGATGCGGTTAAATTGCGTTTACGCCCTATTATAATGACATCTATGGCATTTATTCTGGGTGTAATGCCATTGGTATTTGCATCGGGTGCGGGTGCTGTTGCCCGCAGAACAATAGGTGTTACCGTATTGGGTGGTATGGTGGCTGCTTCATCGATCGCCATATTCATTGTACCTGTATTATTTGTTGTAATTGTTAAAATAGCTTATGGTAAAAAGCAGCTCGAGTACCTTATGCAGCATCGTGATGAACTGGTAAAAAAGGCCAACGAACAGAAGCCCTGATTAACTATGATCGCTGACACATTCATCCGAAGGCCTGTTACTGCAATAGTTATAGCACTGGTTATAGTTATACTGGGTTCTATATGCATTTTTACACTTCCCATTAATCAATACCCGAACATTACCCCCCCGGGTGTTTCAGTAAGTACCAACTATACCGGCGCTGATGCGCAAACGGTAGAACAGAATGTAGCCACTCCGCTTGAGGAGTCCATAAATGGTGTTAAGGGAATGGAATACATAACCAGCAACAGCACCAGTACAGGATCGCTATCTATAAATACTACATTTAAAGTAGGCACCGATGTTGATATTGCCGCGCTTGATGTGCAGAACAGGGTTGGTATAGCAACACCTATTTTACCTTCTGATGTAAGCAGGCTTGGTGTAACCGTAAGGGCAAAGAACACCAGTATGTTATTAATGGTTGCCCTTTACTCCCCTAAGGGTACCCATAATATTACCTTCCTTGATAATTACAACAACATTTATTTAATGGATGCGCTTCTGCGTGTACCCGGTGTGGGAGATGTTACAACCCGTGCAGATAACTTCAGTATGCGGATATGGATGGACCCGCAGAAGATGGCTTCCTACTCTATCGTTCCACAGGATATTAAAAATGCGTTGAATGAACAGAATATTGAGGTAGCAGCAGGAGCTGTTGGCGCCCCGCCGCAGGATGCAAGCCAGACGTATGAAATGACTGTACTTGTAAATGGCCGCCTGAATAAAGTGCCCGACTTTGAAAACATTGTTGTAAAGACAATGCCCGCAACCGGCGAAATGGTTTACCTGAAAGACATAGCCCGTGTTGAATTAGGAAAGTTTACATTTTCCAGCAACTCTTACGTAGATGGTAAACGCGCATCATTCCTTCAGGTATTTCAGCTTCCAACAGCAAATGCGTTGGATGTAGCAAATGGCGTATACGCCGCATTGGAAAAACTAAAAAAAACATTTCCTGAAGATGTAGATTACAAGGTGCCATTTGAATCAGTTACCATTGTAAAGGTATCTATGATGGAAGTGGTAAAAACACTCGTTATTGCACTCTTCCTGGTGGCATTTGTGGTATTCCTGTTTCTTCAGAACTGGCGAAACGCTCTTATTCCCATACTGGCCATTCCTGTATCACTTATAGGCACATTTATATTTTTTGTTCCCTTGGGTTTTACTATTAACACCTTAACCCTTTTTGGTTTTGTACTTGCCATTGGTATAGTAGTTGATGATGCCATTATTGTGGTGGAAGCCGTACAGCATTATATTGACGTGGAACATATGTCTCCGACCGATGCAACTATACATGCCATGCGGGATATAACTGCACCTGTAATTGCAGTAGCATTAATATTAGCAGCCGTGTTTGTACCGGTAGCATTTATTCCGGGCATTGTGGGCCGTTTGTACCAGCAATTTGCAATTACCATTGCTGTATCTATTCTAATATCAGCGTTTACAGCTCTATCGCTTACACCGGCATTATGTACGTTGGTTTTGAAACCACATAAAATAGATGAGCATTCAAAAGGCATAAACAGGTTCTTTTATTTATTCAATAGTCGCTTTGGCAAGTTCACACAATACTATTCCAATGGTGTTAAACGTGGTATTCACAATTCAAAATATGTAGTAGTACTGCTTATATGTATTGGTGTGGCTACATTCTTTTTATTTAAAATAAAACCATCGGGTTTTATTCCGAATGAGGATTCAGGCCGTGTATTTGTTACGTATGAATTACCTGAGGCATCATCGACCGTACAATCGGTTGATTTCATTACCAAGCTGATGAAAGTAGTGAGCGAAACACCGGGTGTGGCACATTACTCAGCTTTATCGGGATTGAATATAAGCAATGGTGCCGCTAAGTCGAACAGCGGTACAATTTTCTGCCAGCTGAAACCATGGGATCAGCGTACCGACCCAAGCCAGCAAGTGCCCGGTATAATAGATGAGATGTATAAACGCATTCGCAAAGCTGATCTGAAAAACGGAAAAGTTGTGGTTATGCAACCGGCGCCTATTCCGGGTATAGGAATTTCAGCCGGTTTCACTTTTATGATAGAGCAGCGAAGCACCACCGATGATGTTCATGCATTTGAACAGGTAGTTAAAAAATTTGTTGCAGCAGCAAATAAAAATCCAGCCATTGGCAGGGCTGTTAGCTATTATTCAGCACATACGCCAAGCTATAACCTTACGGTTGACAGAGAGAAGTGTAAGAAAATGGGAGTTAGTATCTCGGACGTTTTTAGTCTCATCCAATCATACATGGGCAGCTCGTATGTAAATGATTTCACTCTTTATAACCGAACATACCATGTGGTAATTCAGGCCGACACTATTTATCGCAGGATGGTAACTGATATGGATAAGTATTATGTACGTAACGATTCGGGCAGGATGCTTCCCCTAAAATCGCTTATTACATATACCGCAATTGAGGCCGCTCCGGTAATATCGCACTTTAATATTTTCCGTTCAGCAGAGGTTGATGGTGGTTCGCCACAGGGATACAGCAGCGGGCAAACCATGGACGCGCTTAAAGAGGTAGCTGCCAAAGTGTTGCCTCAGGGATATGGTTACGAGTGGTCAGGCTTAAGCTACGAGGAAATTGTAGCAGGTTCCCAAACCATTTACATTTTCATGTTCTCACTTATTTTCGTTTTTCTTTTCCTTGCTGCGCTGTACGAAAGCTGGTCAGTGCCTTTTTCAGTTATGCTTTCCGTGCCTATCGGTGCATTTGGCGCTATTCTTACACTAACCTGTATTCCTGCGTTAAGTAATAATGTATATGCACAGATAGGGCTGATAACGTTAATTGGCCTGGCAGCAAAAAATGCCATATTGATAGTAGAGTATGCTAAAGTTCGTGTAGACGCAGGTGAAGACCTTATAGAGTCTACCATTGATGCAGTAAAGCTACGCTTACGCCCTATTATTATGACTTCACTGGCATTTATCTTCGGTGTATTGCCAATGGCGCTGGCAACAGGTGCAGGAGCTGTGGCACGTCGCACAATAGGGTTCACTGTATTAGGTGGAATGGTTGCCGCTTCGTCGCTTGCAATTTTTATTGTACCGGTTTTGTTTGTTGTAATTATTAAGCTGGCTTATGGTAAAAAACAACTTGCCTACCTGGTAGCGCATCGCGAAGAATTATTGGCTCAGCAGAAAAAGGACGAAGAAGGGCAATAGAGCGATAAGGAGTTTTGATTACAGTAATAAAAGCAAATAACCAGCTATTGAACTACCCAGTACAATAAACGCACTGTTTACTTTAAAACGAAACACAATAATAAAGCTGGTAAGTGCAATCAAAACAGTTCTCCAATCAGCAATACTGTCTTTACCCATTGCGTAGCATACTGTAACTATAATAGCTAAAGATGCTACGTTAACGGTATCTAAAAATGCAGAGAATACTTTTGATTTCCTCAGTTTAGGAATAAGTGGATTCAGTAAGGCTACAAATACAAACGAAGGAAGGAAAACACCAATAGTGGAAACAATTGCTCCGCCCAGGCCGTTGATCTGGTACCCGATGAACGTTACCGAAGAAAAAACAGGGCCCGGGGTAAACTGCCCTACTGCAATAGCATCTATTAATTGCTGACGCGATAGTATTCCTTTTGAAACTAGTTCATTATCCAGGAATGCGAACAAAACATACCCGCTGCCAAAAAGAATAGCGCCTATTTTCAGAAAGATGAAAAAAAGATTTGCATTCGCTGCCGAGATAAATGCAAAAGGGAAAATATTCTTTATGATCCTGTCCTTGTTGCTTTCGCGGAAATAAGAAACGATAATTGCAAAAAAACCGGCGGCAAACATTACAAGTATTTCATTATACCCCATCAAGCACAGAACCAATACGGCAAGGCAAATTATGATCAACTCAATACTCTTCAATGATTTTTTTGCCAATGGATATATGGCAGCTATTATTATTGCAATAATTGCCGGCTTAATTCCATATACAAATGATTGCATTTGAGGCAAAGCCCCATATGCTTTATAAAACCAGGCAAAAATACCGGTTATGAGTACTGCCGGAAATATAAAACACAATCCGGCTATTATCAATCCCTTCCACCCTGCCCTATGATAACCTATGTGAATTGCCATTTCAGTGCTATTGGGCCCGGGTATCATATTTGTTGCACTGATCATATCGAGAAAATGCTGTTCATCCATCCATTTTCTTTTATTCACAACTTCGTGCTGCATCATAGCAATGTGTGCAGCCGGGCCACCAAATGCAATTACACCAAGTTTAGCAAACAACTTTGCTACTTCTTTTAACTCACTTGGCTTGTTAGCAGGCATTCTATTTTATTCCTTTGAATGATTCAAAGATAAAGATTAGATATTGAGGAATTGTCACTTAAAATAAGCTCTTAATTAGTTACTCCTGTATATGGAATTATTTTAATTCCTTTTTTAATTTTTGGTTTAAGCACAATAATAACATCATAAATACCTATGCCTGATTTTCGCATATATGCATCACAACCTACACCCTGTATAGGGGTTTGAGCCTTCGGAGAAAAATTAATATTCACGTATGCACCCGGTATTCCCTTTTTTATAAAATACAGTCGCCAGTGTTCACCATATAATTCATAACTGGGTGTCATGCCCACTTCGTTGGTATATTCAAGCGTAGTTTTTCCGCTACGCGAATCACTTATTTTAACTGAATCCACTACATCACAGTGAAAGCCTAATGAGGTATCTATTTTAAACTTATTTGCCAGGCACCTGCAGGAATCACTACTATTACTATACACATTAAACACCACTTTATTGTTCATATTAACCGGAGGCCCGGTATCTACAAACCCTCTGCACGCGGCTAGTGAAACTAAGAGTATGGCACAAAACACTTTATACTTCATTACCCTAGCTTTTTATAAACCCTTCTCAGCAATTCCTCTAATTCACTTAACATCATAGCTGTTGCGCCCCACACTACGTATCCTTCTATATTATAGTAAGGTGTATTAATTCCTGTTTCAGAACCTGAGCGTATTATTATCTTCTCCTCTTTTATGGCCGGATCTAAAAGCAAATTAACATTCACATCAAAGCTTCTTTGTACTTCTGTATCTTGTATAATAGCCGGCAGGTAATCTTCAGTCATACCAATATATGGCTGAACCCAGAAATTGCTTGGTGGTATGTAAACAGGGCTAATAGGCCCCACTTGTTTTATTTTTTCAGCCGGTAAACCTACTTCTTCATTTGCCTCTCGTAAAGCTGTTTGCCATAGATCAGTATCAAAGTCTTCCTTTGTTCCACCCGGAAAAGCTATCTGACCACTGTGAACTCCCTTATATTCAGTGCGTAAAATAAGCCGGGTAAATATCTCTCTGCCAGAAGGGTACAACAAAACCAAAACACTGCTTTGCCTTGGGTTCTTTTTTGCTATAGCCTGCAAATCCATTTGAGGCCTGCCCGATACCATACGTCGTTGTGCCTCCCAACCAGGCAGTTCCCGCTTCATTTCAGTTTTCAATATATCTATAAACTCAAGAAACATAGGTATTTAACATTAAAAGTGAAACGAAAAGCCTTATTCAACGTAAAATTAGTAAGAAAGGAATACCCCCT
>DATHNG010000196.1:0-41334 GCA_035486275.1 Bacteroidia bacterium | reverse complement strand
GTTTGCTTATTGGCTTTTCATTATCAACATGCATTATAGCTAACCATGTATTGATGTATAAAACAAACGGCCCTGAATATAATAAAGAAGAAGCCCGGAGATATATCAGGGGCGATATAATGCGTGTAACATTGGCCAACTTTCTCAATGTATTAGTAGTGATAGTTGCCACCATTTTTTTTATTATTCCGGGCATTTACCTTATTGTTGCCAATAGCCTTATTACTACCATAATAGTACTCGATAAACAAACCGGCACAATGGATGCTTTCGGTGAATCGCGCCGGCTGATCCGCGATAACTGGTGGGCTGCGCTAGGCCTTGGCCTGATAGTGGGTATTATTACCCTTTGCGTACAACTTATATTTAAAATACCTTCTTCGATTTTAACCACTGTTATAACCTTCAACACTTTACGGAATGGAGAAGACATAGGTTCATACAAAACGCTGTTTATTGTTTTCAATGCCATTGCCTACCTGGGTACCGCGTTAGTGTCGCCCATATCGGTTGTGGCCTCCTCCATATTTTATTATAGCCTTAAAGAGAAAAAAGACCATACATCATTAATGCAGAACATTGAAAGTATTGGTGTTCAACCAGCCAGGACTGAAACAGACATACAGAAAGATGAGGGGGATTTTTAGGCGTTTATTCCTTAGTTTATTATTGCTTTTACCTTTCAGTGGCTACACCGCTGAGAACGTAAAATTATTTGTACCCTATAAAACCTATGCACCTGTTGAAATAAGAAGGCCATCTATTGACAGAATTACAAAATTCAAAACAGACCGCGACTTCATTTACGAAACCGATTATTCTGCCAAACTAACTATATGGGACTTAATAGGCAACTGGCTCAGAAAACATTTTTTTGAACCTGTAATTGGTAAACATGCTTTTACCATTTGGCAAATAACCGAGTATAGCCTTGCTATTATAGCTGTTCTGCTTATTGTATATTATTTTATTAAAGGCGACCGAAGGGGTTTATTCTCACGCGGCCCTAAAAGCCTGGCTATTGAAATGGATGGCGCCGAAGAAGATATCAGCCTGATGAATTTTGACAAACTAATAAACGATGCCATAGTCAACGGACAATATCGAGTTGCCATACGTTACCTGTATCTTAAGTTACTAAAAGACCTTTCAGACAAGAACTATATTAACTGGAAGGCAGAAAAGACCAACCTAGATTATGTGAATGAGTTGCGTCCTTCAAGATATGGCAAAGGCTTTATGGAAGTAACATTTTTGTTCGATTACGCCTGGTATGGCGATGCAGATGTTACTGAAGGTACATTCGGACAGATACGAAATTCATTTTCGGAATTCAATAAGCAATTACATCAATAATGAAAGGCGACAGGAAATATTTCATATTACTGGCCTGCGTGTTTATTTTGCTGGTAGTGGTTGAATATAATTCACCAAAGCCGGTGAACTGGAAGCCTACCTTTTCGAAAAAAGATAAAATTGCCTATGGAGATTATGTGGTGTTTGATTACCTCACCGACATTTTTCCGGGGAAGAAAATAGAAACCACTACCAAAGGATTATATAACACACTTTCGAATGAAGATAAGCCTTTCGATAATTATATAATAATAGCCGATGAATTTGAACCCGATACGCTTGATCTGGATTACCTGTGCAATTATGTAAAAGCGGGGCATTCTGCATTCATTTCAGCCGACTATTTTGGTGAGGCATTTGCTGACAGTCTGAAATTTTCATTCAAAAGAGAATATAATTTAGATGCAATAGGCAAAGACTCAACCAGCATAAATTTCACGGAGCCTTATCTTCATTCATTTAAAAATTTCGAGTATAAAAAAGGTACAGTTGAAACCTATTTTGAAAGCTATGATAGCAATAAAGGGGCTGTATTAGGGCAGAACTCTAAACAAAAACCCAATTTTATTTACATAAAATACGGCGAAGGCAAATTCTTTATAAGTACCGTGCCATTTGCATTCACCAATTACAATGCATTGAAGAAAAACAACGGAGAATATATTTTCGACGCATTATCTTACCTTCCGGTAGCCGATACCTATTGGGATGAATACTACAAACCATATAGCAGGGTATCTACTACTCCAATTGCATTTGTATTAGGTAACGTTTCGTTGAAGTATGCCTATTTTCTATTGCTTTTTGCGGTAATACTATTTATAGTTTTTGAAGGTAAGCGTAAACAAAGGATGATTCCGGTTATAGTACCTATGAAAAATACAAGCCTGGAATTTGTAGAAACTATTGGCAGGCTATATTACCAGAAAGGAACAATAACAGGCATTGCACAGAAAAAAATACTGTTCTTCCTTGACTATATACGTACCCGGTATAATGTAACCACAACAGTATTCAGTGATACATTCTATGCATCCCTTTCCAGCAAAACGCAAATACCTATTGATGAACTTCAGAAACTATTTACCTTTATTTCCTATATTCAATCATCGCATGCGGCAGATGAAATATCACTTATGCAATTAAACAACCAGATAGAGAATTTTTACCGTAAAACACAATAAACATGGAATCACCAGAAATTTTTGAGAACAAAGTAAACCTCAATGACCTGCAAATAGCTATTGAAAAAATACGCGCTGAAATAGGCAAGATAGTTGTAGGGCAAAGCGATATGATAGACCTGCTTATTACAGCTATGTTCTCGGGCGGACACGTATTATTAGAAGGCGTGCCTGGTGTGGCTAAAACACTTACGGCAAAGCTTATTGCCCGTTCAGTAAACACCAGCTTTGCGCGTATATCGTTTACGCCTGACCTTATGCCGTCGGATGTTATCGGTACGCTTATCTTCAACGCCAAAACAACCGATTTTGAGTTTAAGAAAGGACCTATATTCCATAATATTATTCTGGCTGATGAAATAAATCGCGCTCCTGCAAAAACACAGGCTGCTTTATTTGAAGCCATGGAAGAGCACCAGGTAACTGTTGACGGAAAGACGTATCCATTATCAGCTCCCTTTATGATAGTAGCTACCCAAAACCCTATTGAGCATGAAGGTACTTATCGCTTACCTGAAGCGCAATTAGACCGGTTTCTGTTTAAAGTGAAAGTTGATTACCCTACTAAAGAACAGGAAGTGAATATGTTGTTAAGCTACCATAACCGGAAGAATGTAAATGATCTTACAACGGTGTCTCCGGTATTAACAACAAAGGATGTAATAGAATTCCAGGAACGTGTACGTACTATTCATATTGAACCAAACCTGATAAACTATATTTCAGAAATAATACAACATACACGGCACAATAAATCACTGTACTTAGGTGCATCACCACGTGCAGCAATAGCTATCCTTACTGCATCAAAGGCTTATGCTGCACTTAACGGGCGCGATTTTGTAACACCGGAATTTATTCAGCATGTTACCTACCCTATTTTAAGGCACCGCATAATGCTAACAGCTGAAAAAGAAATGGAAGGTATCAGTACCGATGATGTGATAAAACAAATTATTCAAAGCATAGAAGTACCCAGATAGTGAAATTCTATAAGAGTTTATATTTTACCAATATACTGTTCATTAGCCTTACCGGGCTGATAGTAGTTTTTATTGCCGGTTTTGTATGGCCAATTTTATTTGCAATTGCCAAAATTAGTTTACTGACGCTATTTGTTGCCACTATTGCTGACCTGGTATTACTTTTCCGGAAAGACAAGAATATTTTTGCACGCAGGGTATTACCTGAAAAGCTATCGAATGGTGATGAGAATGATATAAAGGTATTCATTGAGAACTATTATCGTTTCCCTATTAAAGTAAACGTAATTGACGAAATACCTTTTCAGTTCCAGGTAAGAGATTTTAATTATAAAGCCACCATACCCATACATGGCAACTATGTAATTGATTATAAGCTAAGGCCTGTAAAGCGTGGCGGATATAGTTTTGGCGGATTGAATATTTATGTATTGAGCCCTATAAGGATAGTGAGCAGGCGCTTTGTTTTTGACCAGTCTGCAACTGTGCCGGTGTATCCCTCGTTTATGCAAATGAATAAATACGAACTGCTGGCTATATCGAATAACCTTACCGAGGGTGGAATAAAAAGACAACGTAAGCTTGGCCATTCAACTGAATTTGAAAACATACGTGAATATGTACTGGGTGATGACCCAAGAACTATAAACTGGAGAGCCACGGCCCGAAAATCGGACCTGATGGTGAACCACTACATGGACGAAAAATCGCAGCAGGTATATTGTGTAATTGATAAAGGCCGCACTATGCAAATGCCGTTTAATGGCTTAAGCCTGCTCGACTATGCTATTAATGCGAGCCTGGTGCTTTCGAACATTGCACTTAAGAAAGAAGATAAGGCAGGTATAATTACATTCTCTGATAAGATAGGCACCATTCTGAAGGCGCAAAAAAGGCGCTCGCAAATGCATGTTATTTTAGATACGCTATATAACCAGCGCACCAAATACCAGGAATCAGACTTTGAAATGTTGTATGCACAAATACGGCATAATCTTCATCAAAGGGCATTACTGGTTCTGTTCTCAAACTTTGGTTCGGTAAGTGCGTTATACAGGCAAATGCCCTACTTACGAAAGATTGCCAGCAATCATTTGCTTGTTGTAGTATTTTTTGAAGACACTGAACTGGATAAAATTCTGGAAAGCAGCCCGAACAATACGGAACAAATATTCATTAAAACCATTGCAGAACAGTTTATGTTTGAGAAAAAGCAAATGGTAAAAGAATTAGAAGCCGTTGGCATTCATGCCATACTTACTCCGCCTGATGGCCTTACTGTGAATGTAATTAACAAGTACCTGGAGCTGAAATCGAGAAGGCTTATCTAACCAAAGCTACACTTCCCTTCTTCTCAATGCTTGTACCATTATATAATTGCGCCTTAAGGTAATACACAAAACTTCCTGTATTCATTGGTTGTCCCTTATATGTTCCATCCCATCCATAATTTAAACTGGTGGTTTCAAATATTTTTTCACCCCAACGATCGAATAATATAAAGTCAATTGTTTTAATACAATCACTTCTAACATACAGAACATCATTATACCCATCTTTATTGGGTGAAAAAGCATCAGGAACAAATATATTAGTGCAAGTTCCAGTAATTATATTTTCATTGGTATCAATTTGTCTTCCGCAAGGTTCCCAACGTGCAATGAACGGGGTTTCTCCACCAGGATCAGATAAAAAATCACTGCCAAATGTTATTGTATCAGCTATATCTCCGCCAAAATAAATGCACTCTCCATCAGGAGAACAGGCGATTCCATTTCTATCATCCCCCCCCCTCCAGCTGATATTATTCCACAAAGTGCATTTCCACCTGTATCAATTTTCATCAATAGGCTCGCGTCTGAAATATAACTTGACTTTATACTAAATGTATGATTGCAGAACGTCACTAAAGAATCTGTCCCACCTGAAAAATATAAATTATTGAATTTATCTATAGCAAGAGAGTATCCTGCCACTCCTCCTGATGACTGTTTTGCCCAAATCACCTTTCCATTGGGGTCATATTTCACGAGAAAAGCGTCACCATTTGGGCTATTTAAATTATAATTCCCAAAAGAGATCTGGCCTTGAAAAATCCCTGTTATATAAGAATCATCATAAGAATCTGCTACAATTGAATAACCAACATAGTTATTTGAAACATTGCCAGAACTTGATTGTTCCGCCCAAAGTACATTCCCGCTAGAATCATATTTCACAATAAACACATTGTATTGACTGGTACCAGTCAATACATATGTTCCGAATGAAATAGTATTGTGAAAACTCCCGGTTATGAAAACATTTCTTTGTACATCAACAGCAACTGAATTACCGACGACACTTCCACTTACGGTTCCGGAAAACGATTGCTTAGCCCAAACAGCACTTCCTTTTGTATTGTACTTAACTATAAATGCATCACCATTCGTATTATTATTTAAGGTGGTGTTTCCAAATGTGGGAGTTCCAGAAAATTGACCCGTTACATAAATATTTCCTGAATTATCTGAAGCAATAGAATTACCTTGAGCAGCACTTGCTTGTTGAGCCCAAAGCACATTCCCTTTAATGTCATACTTTACAAAAAAATAATCATATTGCCCAGGCGCTGTTGTAAGAGTATCAGTATCGAAAGAAATAATACCATTAAACTGACCTGAAATATAACTGTTACCGAAAAGGTCAGCAGCAACTGCAGTATTCATGCAAAAGGCTGAAGTTGAATTTGCTTGTTTAGCCCATTGTACGTTTCCACTACTATCGTATTTCGCCAAATAACAATTTACATTGCTTGTAGTAGTAGTTAAGCTATATGCCCCAAAAGCAATCGAGTCTCTATAATAACCAGCCAGAAATGCATTACCATTATTATCCGCTGCAACCGGCCAACCCTCGACATCTTGGACGGTATATCCTTGTGCACCCCATAACCAGGTTTGCGCACTGGAACAAAAGCCTAAAAACAAAAAAAATGAAACACAAAGAATACTTTTTTTCATAAGTGGTAATTCATCCCACTAATCTACTAATAAATTAGGCTTATCCTACTCCCCCGCCAACTTCCTTAACAAAGTAATATTTACCTCATCCATATTATTCTCAGCATCGGTTTCAATAACCTTAGGTACATGCGGGAATTTCCTCATCATATATTTAAAGGCGTTCACACCTATTTTACCCTGGCCGATATGTTCATGCCTGTCAAGCCGGCTACCCAAATCGTGTTTTGAGTCATTCAGGTGGATGGCATTCAAATGTTTTAATCCTATTATATGGTCAAACTGCTCCATTACCCCATCAAATTCGTGCTCGGTACGTATATCATAGCCTGCCGCAAAAGCATGGCAGGTATCAAAGCAGGTACCAATACGGTCAGAACCAACCATATCCATAATTTCCCTCAGATGTTCGAACTTATACCCCACATGCGAGCCCTGCCCAGCGGTATTCTCTAATAATATCTTCACCTTAGAATGCTTGGTATTCTCCAAAGCTTCTTTTAACCCTTCTGCAATGCGCTTCATTGCATCATGTTCCGTTGCTTCTCCTGCAGCGCCCGGGTGTAATACAGCCCCGAATATTCCCAATTCATGGCAACGCAATACCTCTTCGGTTATACCGCCAATAGATTTGTCCTGTAGGCCCTTATCGGCACTTGCCAGGTTAATTAAATACGATGAATGAGAGAATATAGCCTTAACCTCGGGGTGGGCTTTCCATGCATTGGCAAAGGCAGTTTTTTCTTCAGCCGATATAGGCTTGGCTTTCCATTGCCGCTGGTTACGGGTAAATACCTGAAAAACATCGAGATTTAATAAAGCAGCTTCTTCAAAAGCGTGTTCTAAACCTCCGCTTACCGAACAATGTACACCAAGCATCATATTGAATGAATTTAATAGATTACCGGCAGCTAATATAGGTTGTTTTTTCTGTCTGAGTGTTAAGCGCCTGTAATGATTTAGGCATCTTGGGTATACACCCTATAATACGTATAAATACTGATGGTTTGACTTAACGCAATGGTATCTGTAAGGTAAAGGTCGCTTAACACTATAAATACAGGGAATATATAATTTTGTCTCCGAAAAGTAACTATTTATCGTTTTTTTGAATTACTTTTGCAACCCCTTAGAAAAAATAAGGCACAAGAGGGGACAATTGTAATTATTAAAACTGAAAGAAACAAATTATTCTTATTAACATTTAAATGATGAAAACTTTGAACGACACTGAAACATTAAAAGAGAATTTAAACGCAGCAACTGAAAAGACTGCTGAAATGGTTAAGTCATTTGTAGAAACCAGCACAAAGCAATTCGAAGCTTCTTTACTTGCCGGTAAAACTATGTTTGATACTATTACCAAACAGTTCCCTAAAACCAACAGTGTTGAAAAACAAGCTGAACATATTAAGGATACTATTGAAGATACAATGAAGGCTACCACCAAGTGGTTCGAAGAATCATCGAAGGTAGTAACAGGTTTTTACGATAAGCAATATAAATCAGTACTTGATTCGTATACCAATTTCATGGGCCTTGCATTTGAAGGCTTCAAAACCGGTAAAGAATCAGAAATTGTTACCTCTTTTAAAAGCCAGGTTAACACTTTCCTGAAAAACATTGAAGATTCATCAGCCGTTATGAAAAAGATGTTCTCTACTATAATAGATAACCTTACGGATAGTACTGAAAAGGGTTATGTAAAAGAAATATCTGACCTGATGCAGGATACGTACAGCAAACAAGCTGAACAATTATTGAAATTCAACAAGAACCTGTTAAGCGCTGAAAACCTGCAAAGCAGTATTGCAATGAACAAGGAAATATCTGAAAAACTTCAGAAGGACCTTGAAAGGAATTTTGAAGCATCTAAAAAGATCATTAAGTCTATATCTGACTCTTATACGAAAGAAAATAATTTCACAACCAAGAGCGGAAAGAAAATGCTTGAAGAGATATTAGCAGAAATTGATGTTGTTACAAAGAACAACATGAAATTCTGGACCAACTGGTTTAACGAGGTATATACCGAGAACAAGACCAATGGAACCAAAACAAACTCAAAGAACGGACAAAAAGCTTAATTCACAACAATCTTAATAACCCAAAAATCAATCATGAAAAACACAATCAACAAACAAGCAGAATCGCTGAAGAAAAGCATCGACAGCGTATCTCAAAGCTCTAAGGAGAGCATCAAAACCCTAATCGATTCAAATTCAAAGCAATTTGACACCGCATTGGAAACCAACAAGAAGACCTTCGATTCTATCAGCAAAATGTTGTACGAAAAGGAAATGGATCCTTCTATTGTAAGTGCATTCAAATCAACCTTTGGCAAAAGCATTAAAATGTCTGAAGACGTTATTGATTCAGTTATTGATTCTCATACCAAAAGAATTGACCTTTCTATTGACTTCACCAGCAAGTTTATGGAAGCTATAAAGAACGAAGATTTAACATCGAAAGAAGGTGTTGAGAAACTGGTTGAATTAGTAAAAGAAAACTTTGACAAGTCAACCGAACTTTCTATGCACAACATGGAAAAGATCGTTAACGTATATAACGACCACCTGAACCTTGCATTGAACTTCAACAAGAAGTTTGCTGACAACATCAACTCACAAATCGTTTCTATGTTCAAATTACAAAAGAAGAACATTGATTCTTTCTTTTCAATGGACATGGTAAATGACTGGTGGAAGAACACAGCAGGAGAAAAATCTAAGGTTTAATCTCTGTATTTTATAAGCTTATCCCTGTAATCTGCCAAATGGTTGCAGGGATAGCTTTTTTATAGAATAATCACTTATTTTTACAGCATTATTTAACCTGCCGGAATTAACGGCATAATTTGTTTTTCGCATGGACATTACTGAACAACAGAAACTGGGAGAGTTATACGCAGCAGCCGGAAAAAAGGCAATGGAGAAAAGTATACAAGACGCACCAGGCAATTTCAGTGACAACATTGAACTGGCTATGCAATACTCGAACCTGTTTACCGAGATTGCATCGAGCCCTGAGAATACAGCAAAAGCACAAAGCCTGTATGTTGATTTTATTAAGAAGCAACAGGACCTTTGGCAAAGTATGTTACTGCGCCAGGAAGGCAAAGAACATACACCGGTTATTGCACCAGCCGATGGTGACAAGCGCTTTAAAGCACCGGAATGGAACGAACAACCTTACTTTGATTTTATTAAGCAAAGCTATCTGTTGATATCTGAGCTTATGGGAAATATAGTTGACTCTGTTGACCTTGATGAAAGGACAAAGAAAAAACTCGGATTTTATACCAAACAATATATTGATGCTTTTTCGCCAGCAAATTTTTTAGCTACCAATCCTGAGGCCTTAAAGCTTGCAAAGGAAACCAATGGCCAAAGCATTACCGATGGTGTAAAGAACTTTTTGGAAGATGTAGCGGCAGGCCGCATTACCCAAACCGACACCAGCGCATTCAAGTTAGGTGAGAACCTTGCTGTTACTGAAGGCTCTGTAATATATGAGAATGAACTTATTCAACTTATTCAATATAAGCCAAGCACCAAAAAAGTATACGAAATACCTGTACTTGTTATTCCTCCATGGATTAACAAATACTATATACTTGACCTGAAACCTGAGAACTCATACGTAAAATTTATTGTTGACCAGGGCTTTACTACTTACCTTATTTCATGGAAGAACCCTACCCGTGAGTTGGGTAATTTAGGCTTTGAAGATTATGTTGAAAAAGCCGCTTTAAAAGCTGCTGAAGTAATTCAGTCTGTTTCAAAAGCAAAGAAAGTTCATGCAGTGGGCTACTGTTTAGGTGGAACCCTTTTAAGTATTGCGCTTGCTATTGCTACGGTTCGCAAAAACGTTCCGTTTGAAACGGCTACCTTTCTTGCGTGCATGATCGACTTCTCTGATATTGGCCCTATGGGAGATATTGTTGACGAGACATTGATAAAGAAAATTGAGAACGGAGAATTGAAAGAACAGAACCTGATGCGTGGTAAAGTAATGGGTAGCGCTTTCAACATGATACGTTCAAATGACCTGATATGGAACTATGTTGCAAACAGTTATTTAAAGGGCAAAAAACCTGCTCCATTTGATATTTTGTATTGGAATGGCGACAATACCAATCTTCCTGCAAACATGTATGGTTATTATTTACGCCACATGTTATTTGAAAACAAATTAAGCAGAAAGAATGCATTGCGTATTTGCGATACCCCGATTGATATTGGTAAAATAACCATACCTACATTTGTAGTGGGTACACAGGAAGACCATATTTCACCGGCTCATACAACCTTTACAACTACCGAATTAGTAAGCGGACCTACTGAGTACGTATTAGGCGGTTCGGGCCACGTAATGGGCATTGTTAACCCTCCTGCAAAGAAAAAGTATGGCTACTATAAGGATGGCGAAATGGGTAAAGGCTTTGAAGAGTGGAAGAAAACAGCTAAGCAATTTGAAGGTAGCTGGTGGACCCCATGGACAGCCTGGCTTAAGAAAGCTTCTGGTAAAGAAATAACCCCTCCTGCAAAGGCCGGTAATGACAAGTACAAGGTTATTGAACCTGCACCTGGTCGTTATGTAAAAGAATCATGTTAAGACGGTAGTGAGTATAGAGTAGTGAGAATTAAGTAAAACATCTCAATACCCAATACTTCATACCAGGTACTCAATACTAAGAACATAATACTAATTTTTAAACCTTTTTATGGCAGATAATAAAAGCAGAGTAGCATTAGTAACAGGTGGAACAGGTGGATTAGGCACTGCAATGTGCGAACGTTTATACAAAGACGGATATAAAGTAGTAGCTAACTACAAAGACTTTACAAAAGCTTTACAATGGCGCGAAGAAGCCAAGAAATGGAGAGAGAACGAGTTAAGAATGGGTATTGATATTCACATTGTGGAAGGTGATGTGGCTGACTTTAAGTCAGCTAATGCAATGATGAAAGAAATTGAAGAAGAAGTGGGACCCGTGGATATTTTAGTGAACAATGCCGGTATTACACGTGATGCACCTTTACACAAAATGACACCTGAACAGTGGCATGAAGTAATGGATACCAACTTAAATAGTGTATTCAATTGCAGCCGTGCCGTTATAGAAGGTATGATCGCTCGTGGATGGGGCAGAATCATCAATATCTCTTCGGTAAACGGTTCAAAAGGCGCTTACGGACAAACAAACTATTCAGCAGCAAAATCTGCCATGTATGGCTTTGCAAAATCACTGGCACTTGAAACTGCCAAGAAAGGTATTACCGTTAATTGTATTTCTCCCGGTTATATTGGTACAGCCATGGTAATGGCTATAAAAGAAGAGATAAGGGAGAAGATTGTGGCACAAGTACCTAACCCTCGTTTTGGGAAGCCTGAAGAAATTGCTAAAATGGTATCTTATTTAGCATCTGATGATGCAGCTTACATTACCGGCGCTAATATGGCCGTTAATGGCGGGTTACACATGTACTAAGAATATAGTATTGACCAATAAAAAAAGCCGCATTATATAATGCGGCTTTTTTATTTCTTTAGCAACTTAATATCTTCCGCTATTTTAGTCAGCTCCGGCATTAGTCCCTGATCATTAGTTATCATAGCTACATGCATCTTAGCACCTGCCCCATTGTCATCTTTCTGAAGTACCTGTTCTTTCAGAAAAATTCCCTGCATATTATCGCTAAAGAACATCCATTGCGTTTGTTCACTCAAAAACAGGCTTGAATCTTTCATGGCATTAGCTTCATCAAGACCGTAGTCCATGTAAACATATGAAGGATGATTGCCAATATATATAAGCATATCTCCCCACACATTATCAGTAAACTTCCGGAATTTATGAAACTTAAACACCTTGAAATCATATGCCTGATCAACCGTTATGCAATAGTTAAACGGAAGGTGAAAATAAAAGGCCTGAGTACTATCAAGCAAATAATATTCTTCAGTTTTTTCGTTTCTTTTCATGGTTCGCACTCCTTTAGATAAGGTATGAAATATATTCTCTGTCAAGGCCTGGAACTGTATCCTGCTGGTAAAGGCCGCGGCATTTATATACGCATCTACCCTGAAAAGTGAACTATCAGGCGTTTGCACCAACAGGCTATTGATTAATATGGCTGTTTGAGATGAGTCATAATGAACCGGGGTAGATAAGATACTATACATCGAATCGTGGCCAGAGAATTCCTTACTGGTGAAATTTACCTTATATGCACTATCATTACAAAGTTCTTTAAACAGGTTTCTATCCGAAACAAGGTATAGTTCCTGTGCAAAGAATACCAGCTTTTCCGCTCCACTACTATATACTATTCTTGTTTCCTCATTAACATTATGCGGGGCAGACATAATATCGGTGGTTCTTTCCGTGCTTGCCGTACCCGCAGGAAAATTAAAATAAGCCCTTTCGTTAAGTACTGATAGCTTAGTATCTAGTTTTGGATTAACGATAGTTTGAGCAGATAGAATGCCACTCAAAATAACTGAAATGCATATTGCAACAGCTTGCCTGAAAACCATACAAGTTTGTTAATTCTTAACAGTAAAGGTTGTAAACATACTTTCGCTCGTTTCCTTGAACTCATTGTACCTTGCCGGTGTAGTTATATAGCTAAGTACATACGCTTTCTCCTTATCTATACGAAACCATTGTTCCAGTTCTGCTGAAGTATTGCTTATTGTAGCGGTATATAAAAATTTGAAGTAAGTAGTTGACCCTACAGTCATTTTTTTATTTTCTATCATCTTTGCGTCTTTATATGCCGATTTGATCTCATCCAATGATGCTTTAGCATAGGTATCAAGGTCTATATTTTTACCGGTAAGATCTTCCGTAACAAGATTAATACTTGGCCGTGAAGCATCAGTGTCTGACACAGTAGGTCCGGCAATCTGGAATAACAGTGGGCTTTGCGGAGCACTGATAAGTTCCCAGTTGGAAGGATACTGTATGGAATAACCACCTTGATCGAGTGTCTTCCAATCTTTGGTCGATGCAGAAGCCGTCATAGTTGGCAGTTTCTTTGAATCGTCTTCTTTGGTGTTCATTTGTCCGCATGATGCAAGAGCGAGAACTGTAAATAAAGTAAATGCTTTTTTCATGTTATTGATTTTAAATTAATTATGGAGGAATTTCATCAAATATACTGAAAACCAATTGCGACCATATTGAGAACTTATATGAGAATATGTATCAATCAAAAGGGCTTCCGATTGGAAGCCCTTTTGATGATTTGTTTAAACCTAAACTATTAATAGAATATGATCTTCTTTACAGTGGTCTCACCTTTGGTATTAGTCACTTTAAGGAAGTAAACACCGCTTGACAGACCTGATTTTTCAATTACATAAGTAGATTGATTGGTAGAACCGGTAGAAACAATCCTTCCTGAAAGATCAGAAACCTGGATTGAATATGTACCTTGTCCTTCAGCCAATTGAATAGTTACTTTGTTATTTGACGGATTAGGATATGCATTAATGATCATGCTTGAAGCATTAATTGAAGCAATACCAACAGGGCATGCGCTGAATGGTTCCAGTGTGTCTTTTCCGAAAACTGCATCGGCAGGCTGCAAAGGAGGGTTGGTACAGCCTAGCTGACCAATTAAAAAGTCACGAACGAAATTAACAGTTGTATCCATATATGCAAGTTCCGCAGCACTTGTTCCGTCAAAAGGAACGTGAGGGGCACCCAACCATGTATAGAAATTGTTCTGTACACCCACTTTTCTAGCCTGGGTATTAAGAATACGATCTCCATCCATTACTAAAATAGGGATACCAGGGTTTACAAAGCCACGGCCATATAGAACAACCTTATCTGCTGTTCCATGCATTGAACAAAGAGGGATATCTCCGGCTTCCAACCATCCATACATTCCAAGTCCACCACATAAGCTTATACATGCTTTCACTTTATCAGAATAGCCAGCATTGCCACTTGTTCCTTCAAGACCACCCAAGGTATCAAGGCTTGCCTGGGTTATATAACCCGGATCAACTATCTGGCAATCTCTGGTTAAATATGCCGCATGGTCAACAGTAAGAGCACCTGCTGAAGCACCACCTATATAAATGTTATTTGTGTCTATTTTGTATGTGTTTGTGGTCTTCCTGTCTTTATAAAAGAAACGAATAGTAGCTTTCAGATCCTGTACGGCACGAATTACTGCCTGTATAGCATCTGTAGAATCTACATTTGACATACCTAAACGGTAGTTAATAGAAACGCAAACGTATCCTTTCTTTGCAAAATGATGAGATAAACTTGTTACATCCTGATCGGCACTGCTTCCTGCAAGAAAGCTTCCGCCATGAACCCAAATGATCAATGGTCTTGCCTTACTGGTGTCAGCGGCAGGTTCATATTCGTCAAAGGTTAATACGTCAGTAGCACCGGTATTAGTAATATTAGAGCCATAGGTTACTGCCATATTAGAATCCAGTGTAGTATACACGTCGCTTTCGTAGCGGCCGTTATTACACGGTGTTTGTGCATTACTTGCTGCAGCAAAGGCAAGTATAGCGCAAATAGATAAGTAGAACTTTTTCATGATTTGTTGTTTTTGTTTTGGTTATAATTGATTGTTTTGGGTCAGATTTAAGGAAAGATAATGCCAGAATATGCTGTTTCATCTAATTGCGGTATAGTTGAACCATATGTATTATTTATAGCAGTAATAAACTGGTTAGCAAGTGTTGCCTGACCAATTGGATTCAAATCTATTCCATCAAGCGAATACACACCACCCTTTACAAATAAGGCGCTCATAGCAACCGCATTATAGGTAACTCCTGTTTGTACCGATTTAAAAAAAGCATTTACATCAACAAAAGCCAGGCCCTTAGCTTGTGCTACCGATCTAATAATTGCATTATAAGAAGTAATAGCAGCCTCAATATTAGCAGCTTCCGTTTCTGTAATAACATATTGACTAGGTATACCTTTATAGTAAGAACCCAGACCATGGCACTTTACAGAATCCAACGGCAAGTCAAGCAATAAATATTCGTCAGATTTCATTAACCTGACTCCATAAGGGGCAGAAGGGTCAATTATAACAAAAGGGTTATTGCCCAAATGAAAATATATGTTCCGTGAATTATAAACCAGGTTAAGTAATGCATTATTTGAAGAATCTAATGCTAAGCCATTATATGGAATGGTTGTGAAAAAAGGCATTGATAGTACGTCGGGTATATTACCAATAACACCTTTAGCTCCATTGGCTGTTAAGCCGTTTATAACAATATTGAGTGCAGCAGTAAAATCAGATGCAGAAGTAATTGAATCAGATGCACCACCCGCCATTGCATAACTCAATACATCATCCATGCCTATAAGTGCTGTAAAGAAAGTAGGGTTCTGGCTTGTAGCATCTGATAGCACTGAAGAGGTAAGCGGGTTCATTGCCATTCTGTAAAAGAACGGATTATAGTGGCCTGCACCATTCAACTGATTGCCATAACCGGGAGCAGCCATTGTAATGACCTTTACGCCCGGTACGCCCATATTATTAAAAGGCGTACCCATATAAGTATTCGTAGCAAAAATGCTTACATCGCCCGAAGCTGCAACCGGAACCGGTGAAAGCGATGTAACGCCTAAACAATCGGTAGCATAACCCATTTTAAAAGGCGCACCGCCGGAAGAACTAACCCCGATTGAGCTTGAACTTACCAATGGCTGATTGAAGTTGCCACCACCAATTTGTTTTAACTGAAGTGATATTAAATTCGGAAATGAGTTTTGTTGTGCCTGGAATGATAACGCTCCGTCAGCATAACCTGCCGTCATTGAACTACCTACTGCAACGTACCGTGTAGGGTCTACACTGCCCTTAGTTGGCGTAGGAGGAGTAATATTGGTTTTGCATGAAGAAACAAACGCAATAACTAAAATAAGAGAAAATGATTTTAATAAAAATTGTTTCATGCAGGGGTATCCTTAAATGAATTATTACCTATTTATTACTAAATTTTAATTCCAGGGTTAAATTACTTAGCAAATATATGTAATCGAAATAAATTAAGGTCTTTTTAAGTAAGATTTTAACTTATTTCCTCAGTTATGGCATTTCTCATCTCTTCAACACCCAACCCTTGCATTTCAAATGCCATCTTCGGAGAATTTATGATCTGAGGGTCTTTGCTATCAGCAAAGGCAATTCTATAGCTTATATTGTTCTCACTAACCAAATAAAGGCTGTCATATTCGGTATTGCTATCAGGAATATACAACATTACTTTTTTACCTGCAATTTCGGGCATTATCCACATATCATTCACCTTGGTAGTTGCCCAGCCTCTGATATCTGTTTTGATAAGAGGGACCTTAGGGTAATGCATAAAATTCACAAAGAAGCAGAACCGTCCAAAATCAATGTCGTATGGGAATGTAACCACAACATCGCCATTTGCAAGTTCCGAAACAGTTACTACGGTAGAAAGCTCCTGGCTATTGTATAAATTACAGAATTGCTGAATAGCCTGCGTCACATCCAAAACCTTGGCGCCTTTAATAATTACAATTTTATCATTGGGAATTTTCTCCTTAGGCTTTGCCTGAACACTATCGCCATCATTGGTTCGTGCAAAGCGGGTCATCAGAAACAAAATAAGTACCACACCCACTATAAGAAGAACGAATTTCAGAATCATTGTTACTTCTATTTAACTATAGTGGAAATTATGAGTTCGATCTTTTCTTTCATTGCGCCACAATATATCTTACTCAACCATGTGTTGAGCCTCCCATGGGAATTGAACCCACGACCTACTGATTACGAATCAGTTGCTCTACCCCTGAGCTAAGGAGGCTAATTTTTACTTCTTTTTGCCTTTACTATCAACCATATAATGCAAACCCCTACTCTCTTTTCTGGCCATCGACATCTTAATGATCAGGTACGCTACTGTTATAAGGTTACGTAATTCGCACAATTTTACGGAAATTATCGTCTTGTCGTACAAGTCTTTTGTTTCTTCATACAAAATATCGAGGCGATCCTTTGCTCGTTGCAGGCGTAATTCCGAGCGTACAATACCTACATAACTGCTCATTATACCCTGCACCTCCTTCAAACTTTGTGTAATAAGTACCATCTCTTCAGGATACTCCAGACCTTCATCGTTCCATGCAGGAATGCTTTCCGGTAAGGCAGTTTTTTTGGCCAGCTCAATTGAGTTCATAGCTGCACGATGCGCATATACTGATGCTTCAAGCAAGGAGTTTGATGCCAAACGGTTGGCGCCATGTAAGCCTGTACAGGAACATTCACCCACTGCATATAAGTTAAGTAATGAACTGCGGCCCTGCATATCTACCTTTATACCACCGCACATATAATGAGCAGCAGGCACAACCGGAATCGGCTCCTTTAAGCAGTCTATTCCTTCACTCAGGCACTTGCTGTATATATTAGGAAAGTGTTCTAATAACCTGTGCCTGTCAATCGGGCTGCAATCGAGGTGAACATATTCCTCACCATGCATTTTCATTTCATTATCTACTGCACGCGCTACAATATCGCGCGGGGCAAGCGACCCACGCTTGTCATACTTCTGCATAAATTCCTTTCCATTCATTGTTTTCAGCACCGCCCCTGCCCCGCGAACCGCCTCTGATATAAGAAAGGAAGGCTTTAAATGCGGGGCATATAATGCAGTCGGGTGAAATTGAATGAACTCCATATTGGTAATGGCGCCCTTGGCACGATATACCATCGCTACTCCGTCACCTGTAGCTATAACAGGATTTGTAGTGGCACTGTAAACGTTACCCGTACCACCTGTTGCCATTAAGGTTGTCTTGGCAACAATGGTATCTATATCACCGGTTTTAATGTTCAGCGCATATATACCATAACAAGTAATATCTTTTGTTTCGTGCGTTACGGGTTTACCCAAATGGTGTTGCGTAATTATGTCGATTGCAAAATGGTGGTTGGCTATTTCAATATTAGGGTGACTGTGTATTTTAGCGAGCAGAGCTCGTTCTATCTCTTTACCGGTAACATCTTTATGATGAAGAATACGGTTCTCTGAATGCCCGCCTTCACGCCCCAGGTCATATTCACCCGATGAACTTTTATCGAAGTTAGTACCCCACTCAATCAACTCCTTTATCCGGTCGGTAGATTCATACACAACCATACGCACCACTTCTTCGTTGCATAAACCATCTCCGCAAATGAGTGTATCCTGTACATGTTTTTCATACGAATCGGGGCTATGCATTACTGCAGCGATACCACCTTGTGCATACTTGGTGTTCGATTCATCTTCATCGGCCTTGGTAATAATATACACCTTGCCATGATCGGCCACCTTAAGTGCATACGTAAGCCCAGCTATGCCAGAACCAACAACTAAAAAGTCAATTTCTTTATTCATTGAATCATTTGATGATTTAGTAATTTGATGATTTGATAATTAAAACCCATACCATCATCAAATTATCAAATCGGCTTATTATCAAATCACTTTTATAAGGTAATAATTCTTCTTCCCCTTTTGGGCGAGTATGTATCGGTCGCGTATAAGGTTACCCGCACTGATAGTAGCACCTTCCTCAGCTTTCTCCTTATTTATCTGCACACCTCCACCGGCAAGCATTTTACGGGCCTCACCCTTCGATGGAAATATATTTGTTTGAATAAGGAAATCAACAAGCGGCATACCTTTTTCAATTTCACTGCGCGCAATATCAACCTGTGGCACACCATCAAACACAGCTTGTATATCACTATCTGAAAGCTTTAGTAAACTATCCTTTGTACCTTTCCCGAATAATATCTCAGAACTTTCAAGGGCAAACTCATAATCCTTTTCACTATGTACACGAATGGTAATATCCTTTGCCAAAGCCTTTTGCAACACACGCAAATGGGGTGCAGCATTATGTTCTGTTTCCAGTTTTTCTATCTCTGCTTTATCAAAAAGTGTAAATATTTTAATGTACTTCTTGGCCTCTTCGTCTGCAACATTCAGCCAAAACTGGTAGAACTGGTAAGGAGTGGTTTTTTGTGCATCGAGCCATACATTACCACTTTCGGTTTTGCCAAACTTACCTCCGTCAGCTTTAGTTATCAGCTGTGTGGTAAGCGCAAATGCTTCGCCTCCATCCTTACGGCGGATAAGCTCGGTACCTGTAACAATATTACCCCACTGGTCGCTACCACCTAATTGCAACTTACAATTCTTCTGTTTCCACAGGTAATAAAAATCATAACCCTGTACCAATTGGTAACTGAATTCAGTAAATGATATGCCTGTTTCCATGCGGCTCTTTACCGAATCTTTGGCCATCATATAATTTACTGAAATATGCTTACCTACATCTCTTATAAAATCAAGAAAACTAAAACCTTTAAACCAATCGTAGTTGTTTACTATTTCAGCAGAGTTTGCACCACTATTAAAATCTAAAAACCTTTCCAGTTGCTTTTTTACACAAGCCAGGTTATGGTTCAGGGTTTCCTCATTAAGCAAATTTCTTTCAGCCGATTTACCCGACGGATCGCCAACCATACCGGTAGCGCCGCCAACCAACGCAAATGGTTTATGGCCTGCCTTTTGAAAATGTAATAAGGTCATTATTTGCGAAAGGCTGCCAATGTGCAATGAATCAGCTGTCGGGTCGAAACCAATGTAGCCCGATACCATCTCTTTTTTCAATAACTCTTCGGTGCCGGGCATAATGTCGTGCAACATGCCTCTCCATTTCAACTCTTCTACAAAATCAGGTTTCATTCTTATTTCTTTATGTGCCTTCAAAAATACAGAAAAATGGATTTGAAGCTCATAAGAGCCCTGATGAAGCTCCATATGATTATCAGATTAAAAAATGCCCGAAATAACTATGCCAGATTAAATCACAATGACATTCCTTTCCTCTTTTAAAATGCCATTATTTCTATTACCTATAAAAGCAGGAACTATAGGATATGAAAAAATATTTACCACAGTAAATCAAGCCCTTTACTTTATTTTATTTCTTAAATCGAATTAATCACGCATTTATCCGTTAAATAAGTGTAATATACACTTTCTGATAATATTGAACTTTTAGTATACTACAAAAAATATGAAATTCCCTACCAAGAATACTAAAATGGCTAACACTAATTCAGGTGGGCCTACGAACTTTTCAATGAAAGAATTCCGGGAAGACCTTCCGCCTAAAACACGTAACACTATCCGGGAGATCAATCTCAATCTCATTAACGAAGCTATTGCTGCAATAACAAACGGAGATGCCAAAATCAATGGCAAGTCTCCTAAAACGCACACCGAAAGGCATATTGTAGTTGCATCGTACTTTAAAACGGCAAAAATCTCAATGAATATGTTCTTTGATGGTGTAGTAAATGTGAAGGACGATACTGTTATGTTCAAGTTTAAAGATCAACCTTTTACAATTAAATTCCCTGAAATAGAATAATAAAACAAAAAAAAGATGATGACAGACAAGCAAATTGAAGAGAAATTACAGGAACTTGAAACAAGTAACCCGGACAGATTTAAACAATACAAACTACTTAACCATCTTCATTGGGCACATGTGGAAGGAACCAATAAACTTACCTGGGGGTTTCATCATGCATTTATTGGTAACCTTACTGCCAACGTTAAAGTTGAAGTAAGCAAGCTTATGAATAAACTTACAAAAGGTGGTTATATGCCAGAGAAGAAAACAGAAAAAACAGAGCAAACCGAAGAATAAAGCAAACCCTAAACTAATATTATTATGGCCAAAGGACTCAACAAAGAAACAAAAGCCGTTAAGGCTGTTACTGAAGAAAAAAAGAATTATTCAGCGGCCGACCTGGCTGAGTTTAAAAAGCTTTTGCTGGATAAACTGGAGGAAGCAAAAAATGACAATGAATTACTAAAGAGCACGCTTTCGAATACCGATGATCACGGCACCGATGACACCTCACCTACGTTCAGTGCTATGGAAGGTGGCTCCGCAGGGGAAACAAAGGAAGAGGTTGCGCAACTTGCCTTGCGCCAGGAAAAATATATTAAGAACTTACAAGACGCACTTGTACGTATTGAAAACAAAACCTATGGCATCTGCCGTATAACCGGTAAGTTGATACCTAAGGAGCGCTTACTAAGTGTTCCTCATGCCACACTCAGTATTGATGCTAAACTTAGCCAGCAGTTTAATAACGATAACGCAAGCTCAGTATAAGGCTTAGTAAACATTATTTTGACAACATACTGCCCTTTTATCGAAAAATAAAAAGCCCCGACATATTGCCGGGGCTTTTTTATTCAGGTATTTAACCTATTCCATTACTGGAAAACAAACCCTGCTGATAACTCACTACCCCTCATTTATAACTTAATACCCATAATGCCTACATTTGCATGTATGATATTAGTAACCGGAGGCACAGGATTTTTGGGCGCATATCTTTTGGCAGACCTTGTAAAGCAGGGAAAACCAATAAGAGCCATGAAACGTGAACAGAGTTCGACCAGGTATACCGAAACGATTTTTGACATGAAATTTGGTACAGAAGGGAAGGATATGTTCGCAAAAATCAATTGGGTCAATGGCGATATAATGGATGTATATTCGGTTGAAGAGGCTATGCAGGGAATAGAAGAAGTTTACCATTGCGCTACGGAAGTATCACTACGTGATGAAGAGCCTGATGAAATAATATTGACGGCCGAGAAAGGCACAGCCAATATGGTGAATATTGCCCTTGAACAGAAAGTAAAAAAATTCTGCCATGTAAGTTCGGTTTCGGCATTAGGTGAAAACGATATGGGTAAGCCAATAACCGAAGAGGCTTTTGATGAGTTTGATAATCCTGACTCACCATACGCTATCGGCAAACACTTAGCTGAAGCGCAGGTATGGCGTGCCCATGCCGAAGGCTTGAATGTATCGGTTGTTTGCCCAACCATTATTATGGGGCCATGGCCGGGCAAAAAGGGCAGCATGAGCTTCTTTCATTATATGAAAAGAAGTCCGAAGTTTTATACAACAGGCACAATGGGCTTTGTAGATGTACATGACGTGGTTACTATTATGGAACGCCTGATGAACGAGAACAAGATGAATGAACGCTACCTCGTCAATGGAGATAATCTTTCATACTACAACCTGTTTGCTAATATTAACACAAGTATGGGTATGAAAGGCCCATCTATAAAGATCACCAAGCCCGTTTTGAAAATTTTCAGGCTGATAAATAACATTTTTGGAAAGTTCAAAATGACAGGTACTATGATTGACCATTCAAGTGGTCAATTTATTTACAGCAACAAAAAAGTATGCGAAGCGTTAAGCTATAAGTTCATTCCTATAAAGCAAAGTATTGCCGAAATGGGTAATTTTATAATGAATGGGACCACTAAATAAAACCGACCGCGTAATACTGGGTATTGACCCGGGAACCAATATTATGGGCTATGGCATTATCCACATTAGTGGTGTTAACGCCAAACTGGTACATATGGATGTAATATCACTTAGTAAGAAAGATACCCATACCATTAAACTAAAGGAGATATTTGAGCAAACCGTACGCATTATTAAGCAATACAAACCTGACGAGGTTGCTCTTGAAGCCCCTTTCTTTGGTAAGAATGTACAGAGTATGCTAAAGCTTGGCAGAGCACAAGGCATTTCGATGGCTGCAGCTTTACACCATAATCTTCCGGTATTCGAATACTCGCCACGTAAGGTAAAACAAAGCATAACAGGAAAAGGAACATCAAGTAAAGAACAGGTAGCACTTATGCTACAGCGCATACTTGTAATTGAATCGCTGCCAAAATTACTCGATGCCACCGATGCACTGGCCGTGGCTATGTGCCACTATTTTCAAAACAAAATGCCTTCCGGCAATCAACCGGGGAAAGGTAAACCACAATCAAATAAAAAATACAACAGTTGGGAAACCTTTGTAAGCAACAACCCCGGAAAGGTTAGCGGCCTATAAGTGTTTTAGTATTGCCTGCCGACTCTGTTCCAGTTCCTCAGGGCTCAACTTCAACTTAGGTTGGGAAAAATTAATATCTGAAACATGATTAAGCGGAACTAAATGAATATGTGCATGAGGCACTTCTAAGCCTATTACGGCAACACCAACACGTCTACATGGAATTCCTTTACCTACTGCAACAGCAACCTTTTTAGAAAATAATTGTAACTCCGCAAAAAGCTTATCCTCAATATCAAAAATATAATCTATTTCTTTTTTAGGTATTACCAATGTATGGCCTTTAGCCAATGGAAAAACATCGAGAAAAGCAAGGCAATTATCTGTCTCAGCAATTTTGTAACAAGGTATTTCACCTGCTACTATCTTTGAAAAAATGGATGCCATTACAGGTTAACCTCTAGTATCTCAAAGGTCATTTCTCCGGCAGGAGTTTTTACTTTGGCCTTACCCCCTACTTTTTTCCCAAGCAATGCTTGTGCAACGGGCGAATTAACAGATATTTTACCTTCTTTAAAATTAGCCTCGTTCTCTGCAACAATCATATAATTCATCTCTGCTCCGTTGGCTGTATTTCTAATTTTTACTTTTGACAGTATAAGCACCTTTGAAGCATCGAGCTGCGACTTGTCAACCACCTTGGCATTGTTAAGTATTTCTTCCATCTTGGATATCTTAAGCTCAAGCATACCTTGTGCTTCTTTAGCAGCATGGTACTCAGCATTCTCCGAAAGATCGCCTTTATCACGTGCTTCCGCAATCTGGTTAGAAATAGAAGGCCTTTCCACAGTCTTTAACTGATGAAGTTCCTTTTTTAAACGGTCCAGCCCTTCCTGGGTAAAATACGCAACCTCTGACATAACGTAACTATTTAAACGATCGGTTTATCTATTAGTTGAAAAAGAGAGAGAACCCTAAGGTCCCCTCTCTTATAATACAAATATATGAAAAAAAATGTTATTTCAGCGTAATCCTTACACCAATGGTGTGGGTTCCGTTATAAGGCTCAGTAGCCCTGTAGCCGTAAGAAATACTGAAAAGGTTATGTGTTTTGCCAAACGGCGCCTGCAAGGTTACACCTGCGCAAAAACCGGTATATACGGTAGTACGCTGACCCAATATCGGGTTATTACTTAAGGGCTGTGTAATACCATTCTGGTAGTTATAACCTACACGTGCCATAAAGAAAGATTTAAATCCATATTCTACACCCAACATCTCCTGGTCCTGTGTAAATGAGTTAGATGTAAAGTTAGCAGCAACTGTAATTCTGTGGTCGCTACGTAAAGAGCTATCAGTTTTCAGGTGAAAATCGTAAGCAGCACCTATATTGATCAGTGAAGGCAATTCATACGCCTGTGATCTTTCCTGGGCAGTCATTTGACCTGTATTACCCGTAACGCTACCATTTATCAAAGCTGTTTCAAAAGCTAATCCATCGCCCTGGTAATCCATTTCCGGGCCCACATTCTTAAGCGCTATACCAAAGTGTACTTGTTTCTGAGTTCCCGCCACATATTGAATACCTGCATCTATGGCAACTCCTAATGCATTTACGTTTGATATTGATTCTGATATAAGTTTTGCTGTAAGGCCACCGTATATCTGATCAGAAAAACTTTTAGCATATGAAATGCCTATGTTTATGAACTGAGGATTGTATGTTCCGATACCACCTTCAGGATTATCGAATGTAGTGATAGGAATAATCCCGAAATTCATTGACATTATAGATAAGCTTAATGCTCCATCGTTACCAACATGTTGGGTTAAACCAAAAGCAGAAAGGTGAACACCTGAACCGTCAAGATAGTCAGTACTTGCAAGTATAACATCTGTTTTTGTTACAAAAGCAGTTCCTGCCACATTCAAAAATTGAGCTTCCAGGCCCTGCACGCATGATGTATTAGCATCAGCAAAACCTGATGAAGAGGCCCATGGATTTATAAGTAATTCGGTTGCACCTGCCTGCCCTGCACGTGTCGGGTCACCTGCCTTAACACCGATAACAGAAACGCATAAAGCAAATCCTGTCATAATTGCTGCTGTACTTATTTTTTTCATATGGTCTATTTAAGTATTATCTATTCTCTTTTGTTAAAGCCCCTGGTTTTAAAGCCAGGGGCAATTTTCTAATTAATACGAGTTAAGGTCAGTTGGTCTCATTACTCCGAACCACTTCAATGTAACCTGTCCAACATTCGGAACGAAAATGTGAATGAGGTACATACCGCTTGAAATTGGTATACTGTACTGATTCTCCAATGTCCAGTCAGCATATGTGGTAGGATCATTCTTCTGTATCACATCAATTAGCGTACCGTTAAGCGAGAAAATTGAAATGGTACAAACAGGAGGCAAATTGGTTATCCTTACTCTGTTATCAAGCCTGTTGTTCTCATAGCTTGAATATGCATAATACGGATTAGGTACTATGTTGATAAGGTCTAATGCGCTCTTGGCTGTGCTATCACTTCCCACTACTGCAGCAATTCCATTTGTGCTGAAACCATATGCAGGGTAATTTGCCGTAGGGTTATTTGCATTTGCCCATGCTGAGCCCGTAATTTTACTATCTACAGTTGTTGAACCATAGTTAGTATCGTAAGGCTTGGCAACTCTCAGGTGTATATAGGCATCACATTCCAAAATAGAGTGTCCCTGCTTAAGAAGAGGTATACCAGCCCACATAATATCTCCCAATACATTACTCTTGGCAAGTGTTGCCGGTGTAATTGTGCTAAGTATACTGAGAATTGTAGAGTCCTTATCGTAAGCAGGTATGTTATACTTTTTACCATTTTGATTATTATTATGTGCAAACACATAAATATAATGCTTACCACCAAAAACTGAACTGATACCGAATAGCTGAGCCGCACCGGTAGCACCACTTGCATCCTGAACAGCAACTACAGAATCCGGGTTCCATTTCATATCGCGTCCGTTATGACCCGATAGCCATGAGTCTTCACCAAACGCCATATTTAAACGTTCGCCGGTTTCAATATTAATTGTGTACCCAGGAAACCAACCCATGCCCTTTTCAGCAATATAGTTCGGAGCAGTCGGATCGCTACTATATCCACTTCCGGGTGTAGCGTAATTTCCGTTTTTATCAACAGATTCCGACGCCCTTGGGTCAAGCTTCTTTGCATTACCCTCAGCCAGAACCGTTTCATCCTGTTCTTCCAATACAATACAGCGTGTCCATTTCGATTGGTCAGAAGTTATTACAATATCAACACTGGCCATATTCGCAATAGAGTCCATACAATTATAACCAGGGCCATTATCTACGTACAAACCTGCATCTGATTGTGCACAAAGTGCAAATGGCGCCATTACTCCGCCAAGTATCTGGTTGTAAAATTGATTAGCGTCGTAAAAATTAACCTGAGTTTGTGACGGACAAGGTCCTGTAGTTCCCACAGGATATGAGTTAAACGCACTGGCATCTGTACAATTACGGTCAATATTTGTACCTGACCTGATCCAGAACAATGGTGTTGTGCCGGGGCCTGCAGAAGGCACACCGCCAAGCCATTGCTTGGTATTATCAGCAAATGTTACTGAGCACGCTGAATCTATAACTCCATCATGCTTTCCTGAAGGATACGGAATACTATCAATTGAGATAGAGATACCGTACTGAGGGAATATTTGCTCATTAGGAGTACCGATAGTTACATCAGAATAGAATTTCCATCCACGTGTAATATCATCTAACTCCCACCATGACCTTCCGTTAACACCCTTAGTGCCTGTTGCAGGATGAATGGTAAGTACAAAATTAGCATCTACCACACTTAATGGATCAACAACCTTAACATTTATAGGGCCATGGCCCGGTAAATAGGTTGGATTTGCCATTGTATCGTGAAGCAAAATATAGTTCTCGCTGGCCGGGTCAAGTTCCAATACATTTGTTCCGTTTCCATGTCCTGCCAAACGGGTAATTGCAGGTCCTTCACCATAGGTAGAATTTTGTATGGTTCCACCTGCCTGAGCAGTAGGAATATGAGGGAACCCATGATATACCTTGATGTTCTTTCTTCCCTGAAGGAAAGGTAACAGCTGACCTTTATCAGTGGTAGTATCTGCAGGGTTATACGGCTTATACTGGTTGTATGCATATGCAATTGCAATGTAATAGTATGGCCTGTCATTAACCAGTGTAGATATGTTATCTTGCTGGAATTGATCGGTTTTGATATCAAAAGAATGTACAATTCCCTTATCCTGGCCTGAAACTTCAAGCGTAGGAGTTAATAAGCCGGTTGTACTGCTTTTCACATAATTTATAATAGTACCAACACCATTCTTAACATCACACTCTGCTACCAAACGAGCCTGGGTAGGATCTAACAATTGTGTAGCCGACACTGCTGAATCTAACACCTGAAATATCTCGTATCCTTCAAACTTGTAGGTATTATCAGGGCTTGAAATAATGGTAGGTGATACCTGGTTATAAGATTCAAGGTAGTTATTTGAACTTTGCTTATTGGTAATGGTAATTATCAATTCCCTATTAAGCTCCTGTATGTTCAAATCAGGTGCATCCGGGCCATCAAGTACTTTAAAGTGATTATTGAACAGAGCCTGTGCAAGGTCAGCATCTTGTTGAATAAGACATATAGGCGCAATGTTACATTCATTCGGGTTGGCCGGCTGATCCCACACCATACCTACAGTTACATAGTTAACAGCACCCGGAGCAAGCGTAAACGGCCCTGCCGATTGCATAAAACGTCTATCGCCATAAGGGTCACCTGCTTTAACCTCATCCCATTCAGTTGTTTGAACAACGCCATTTGTTCCGCAACCTGTTGGGTCTGTATTAACAGGAGTAGAAGAGCATGCTCCGCCTGGTGTCCAGTCGAACATATAGCTGGTTGGTGTAGCGCTGGTCTGGTAACCATTGCCACCATATGTCATAGTCGATCCGTCTTCCCATATACCCCTAAGGTAGTTATAGTAGTCAGAAGCTTTTGTAGGATTCCCTTGTACCGTAAAGTCATTGTTATAATACACAAATCGTGCCATACCAATAGTATTCACACTATCAACAATTTTTGTATAGCAACTGTGGTTTCCTGCGTCAGCAGCTGGACCCTGAAAAAATACTGCGCCAATAGCAGGAGGGTCATTATGATATCCTATTTCACCTGCAAACTGACCGCTTCCATCAGGATCGTCACATTCACCATTATAGCAATATCCCATACTACGGCCCACATCACAACCTACAAAGTCGTCGCCACCGTTTCCAAGATCAGGGTCAACCCATGCGCCAAAGTAAGTGTTATTTACCTGGTAACTTGATTTGTTAATGATCTCATAATTGTAAAAAGTCATGTTATTGATAGCATCATTGGTTTGGAATGCAAAACATTGTTCCCTAACTTCAAGACCAATTGCAATACCACTCGATTCGGTATGCGTGTTACCAATATCATTAATTACCCACCATAATGTTGCATCGCCAAAAATCTGGTTCTTATAAGTAGTAGCAGTTCCTGCAAGATCGTATGCAGGGTAATCAACATTACCTGTTGTTCCATCAGTTGGGTCATAAGTATGATCTCCATTACCATCATGGTAAGGTGCCAACATACTTCCATCAGCAGGGTCATTACCTGGCCAATTAGCAATGTCAGCAGGTACAGGTCCCTGGGGGCTTGCAGCCCAATTATCAACTTCTTGTCTTGTTACATAAAACAGTTTATCCCACTGCAAACATTGTGCAGGTGATATTTGAAAACCACTGTAAATAGGTCCTGTCCAAAAATCTTCACCATTCTGGCGATACGTCATGGCAGCCACTTTAAGCTGTCCGCCTGCATCAACACCACCAACCCACAAAGCGCCCGCAAATAAAGAACAGGTATTGCTTCCTGCAGGAACATAATAACGTGGCAAACCAGCTCCCGGATCCCACCACATGTCACCTTCATCCATTATACGTGCACGTATGTTATTTATCTGCATGTAAGCAGAGCCGGCGTCAACAGCACAACCGGTTGCCAATGCGCGTTTAACACTGCCATGGGTAGAACCGATATTTTCTCTGGCATATACCCCGCTGCAAACTGATGAAGCAAGTACCAAAGACAACAATGCTTTCTTTGTTCTCATGATTGTGGTTTTTTGCGATATATTACTCATAATACTTTATTTCTTAATTACATTAGAAGTTAAACTGTACACCTAAACGAATCGTCCTTGGCAGTGAAAGGTAAGTAGGATCTTGTTCCTTTATCTTATACTGGTCTACAAAAGCCTGAGGTGATGTTGACCCTGCTATTGATAACTGGCCTTGAGCAGATGCAAGGAATCCATCATCAGTTGGACTACCGGTATAGTGATAAACGTTCAATATATTCTCTGTATTCATTAAGTTGGTAACAGCAAGGTATACCATCAAATCACATTTATGGCCTTCTTTGTCCTTGTCCTTTCCTTTAAAGGTTAATGGAAAATCTTTATCTACTTTTAGGTCTACACGATACTGCCATGGCAGGTTAGAACCGTTAACACTTCCAACCAGTGAATAATGCTGTGCAATTCCTATACCTACGTTTTCAGCATTAGGATCACCTTCTGTAGCATTACCTTGTACTGTGTATGGTGTACCTGAGGTTGCAACAAAGTTTACGTTAATACCTGCATTAGAGAGTATTTCAATACTCTTTCCACTGTGGGTTTTAATAATTGGTCCGTCATATTGGCCTTCACCCGATTGAAAATGGTAATCGAGGTTGACCTGAATATTGTGACGTTGGTCAAAATCAAGTGGAATCGGGATCTGAAGGTTTGGATTACCTGAGTTAGCAAGGTTATAACCTGAGTTAGGACCAGAACCTGTACCTGTTGCAAACTGAAGGGTATAAGCTGCTCTCATTTTAAAGTCGCCAATACGGCTTAATGTATATGCAAGGGTCAAACCTTTAATAGTTCCAAAGTCAATGTTATTGTAAGCCAAATAACTTACCGGATATGCGTCAAGGAACCTATAGGTTTCAATTTCATCTTTTGGTGCCCTATAGAAAGCAGACAATGTTAATGCAGTTGTCCTCTTTTCATTCAATGCCTGGGTAAAACCTAACTCATAGTCGGTGGTTTGTACAGGCTTTAACGCAGGGTTACTGATTACACTACCAATATTACTATTGATGAATAAGTACTGGGTAGGTGAGAAAATATTGTAACCAACTCCCGGAGGGCGTGAAGTTAAAATATCATAGTGAGCAAAGAAACCAGCCATGTCAGATATTGGGAATGAAAACGCAATACGAGGCATTATATTTACAGTTGGGGTATAGGTAGTAAATGCATTGGCCCCTACCGAAGATTGGTTAGGGTTTTCAAGATATGGCTGAATGCTTCCGTTTGAAGTAGCCGAAGCAATAACAGTTGGATCAGAAATTTCGTCTCCGCTTGCATTATACCATGTGCTACCATTACGGTATCCTACAATTTGGGTAGGGCTTTGTGCATTATTTACATACACCACATCATTATTACTCAAATTAGTAGGAATATTTTCACCTAATGAAGTACCTTTTACCTCAGCAATTGTTTTAGCAGGGTATAGCAAATACGGATCTTTTAGCACTGGCTGGTTAGCATCGAACCTGTCAACACGAACACCTACGTCAAAACGTAAGCTCTTGAACTCAAAGTGATCTTGCAAATAACCTGCTATATAAATAGGATGGTAAGGAGCAATCGGATAGGTTAAATTTCCATTAGCATCGTGTGCATTAAAAAAGTCGTCGATTGTTGGCGTAGTGTTTTCTAACTGACCTGCATAGTTATATCCTGAATAAGACACGATAGAGCTTCCGTTATTTAACAGGTCGCTTGCACTGAACATGCTTAACGAATACATGCTTGGGTTATAGTTGTCCGGATCGATAAACTGGGTACCATTTACGGGCAAGCCCAATTTTTGGCGTAAACTTTTATCGAACTGGGTTTGCAGAGCAGCATTATACACCCTGTTTTCGCTGAAATAATCACTACCCGGAGAAAGTGGGGTAGCATCAGCAGTGTTAAGATCTATCTGAGATATCTGAAGGTTAGTATTATTACGCATAATAGACCAAAGCGAAGGAGCGCTAAGACTATATGAACTAAGAATATTTTGTTCATATTCAAAACCAACCTGGATATCATTGTTTCTGATAGTAGCAGAGAAGTTTGCAGTAAAACGGAAGTGATTACTGTTCGATTCATAATATGAAGGGTATGACCTGCCTGTATTATACCATAATGAATATACATTCGATACGGCATCGCCATTCATAAGGCCAAGATTTTGCTCAACAATACCCAGGTTATTAATGTTCTGCTCCCCAATTGCATTATACACATCGCTGGTATAGTTAGCCATAAGTGGGTTTAATGTACCAGGTTTATAGGTAAGGGTTGAATCATTAAAATTAGTCTGGTAATAACCAGGTCCCTTTGCACCATTTGCTTCATAAGTATAATTACTAGGCCCCTTTGCAAATAGCTGATTAAATTGACCAACGTAGCCATAATCAAATACATTACCCTTAAAATTTGTATTCTCCACTACATTATATGTATTTCCATATTCAGCTTGTAATGTATAGTATGCATTTTGAATTAAAGCCGGCTTTCCGTCCTTATCGGGTGGTGCGGTAACAAAACGCTGCCTTAAACGAATGAAACCCCTGTATGCTGTAGTAATATCAAGTGGATCTTCAATAGAATTAAACAGTTCGTACACTGATTCAAAATCGTGCTGGTATGTATATTGATAAGAACCACCTGCCGTAATTGTAACCAGGTTATTAACACGGAAATCTAACTTACCATTACCTGAAATATTTTGTGATGCATCGTTTTGTCTTGCATTGCTATGATATATGTCGGCATCAGTAATGTATTCGGCAGAACGGTTAAAACCTCCTAATGGGTTAACAACTAAAGGATTGTTCTGCAAACTCTGTAATGTGCTGCTATTTACATAATAACCGCCAACAAAACTTGGAGTAGCATCCTGCTGATAGCTGTATTCGCCACCTAAAATAAAATTAAGAGAAGGGAAAGAATTAGGGCTTTTCTTACCCGCAGAATCTCTCTTTGCCCATATTGGTCCGCCCACAACAAAGTTAAAATCATTGTATCCGAATGCGTCAAGCCCTTCTGAAGTAATAGCTTCAGCTGAACCAAATAATTTAGGAGAAGCATTGATAGTGTTAATTTCTATAATACCACCAGTAGCATCTCCGTATTTTGCAGGAACACCACTTATATAGGTATTAATTTCACCGATCATACCCTGAGGTAATCCGCCACCGTTCTGATCAGCAGTAATTTTCATACCATCAATAATAACCTGGTTATCTTCGGAACGTGTACCACTTGCGTGCAGAGGCTGACCAAGATCGCTATGCGAAAAACCTGTCATCATACCTACCATGTCCTGGTAGTTACCTTTATCAGCGTTTTCCTGTATTTCAGATTTATCGTAGCTATTACCCACGTGTCCTGAAGGATCTACTGCAGGTTTATGATATACAATATCAACAGGACCAAGGCTAACCGAGGTACTTGTCATTTTCACCACAAGGTGAACAGGAATATTTGGTGGAACATCAACATTTGTGATGTTGGTGTTATTATAACCTGCATATACTGCCTGTACGTCATACTGGCCCGGATCAAGAGGCTTAATTTCCACCTCTCCGTTAATATCAGTCTGGCCCCCGCCTATCTGGGTACCACCTTTAGTAACCACAACACTGGCGAAGGGTAAAGTACTTTTGTTACCGGCATCGGTAACAGTAACTATAATGCTACCTGTAGATTGAGCATAGGCCATACCGGACATAAGTAAAGCCAAAACCGAAAGACGTATCTTTTTGAGCATATTAACTAGGTGTTTGTTAATTTTTGTTAAAAGCAACGGGCAAATTTAAAAAAAGATATATCCGTGGGGTTAAAAAACTGATACTTTTTTTCAAAATTGCGTTCTGCGTCCATCTCAAGCTCAATAATGGTAGGGTTTTCGAAACAAAACCTGTACTTCCATTAAAATAAGCCAACAATACTCCCATAAAGCGTAGTTTTTCACACCATTCTTGCTTTATTATTGCCATTCCAGCTCTGTTTACCAGTTTGTTTTTCATGTGGCTGATTTTAATGATACAAATAGAAGAGTATTTAAGCCACAGAAGAATAGCTAATTAGCATCCGGTGACAACCGATTAGCGAATGGTGAAAAAAACGAGGTGAACCGTTTTTGTTATTTAGCCGGTTTCTTAGTGAACCAGCGTTTCAAAAAAAACTCTTTAGTATGATCTCTATTGCGTTTTGCCTCCTTTGCATCCGCTTTCATCCGCTTTCTTGTATCCGGGCTTTGGTTCTTCATATGCTGTTTCAATGCGGCCTTTTGAGCCTTGGCAGCTTTTTTCTCCTGTGCTTTTTTGGCTTTTTCTAATTTTTTTTGCGCAGGTGAAAGTTTCGCACTGGCCGAATGCTCCTGTACATGATTTTTTACATCATCACTATTGGCATCCTGCGCATGAACTGTACCTCCTAACAGTACAAAAAACATGGCTACAAAAAGTGTGTACCATAGCTTAGAACTGTTTTTGTTGTTTTTAGGAGCTTTCATACAATAAATAGCCAAAAATACGTTAATTTTGCATCTAGCTTATTCAATATGAATCGGATTTTCAAGTATTGTACACCATTCTTTGTCTTGTTTCTATTATTACCTGGTAGTTCATGTAAAAAAGAAACTACCTGCAATGGTGTACCTAATGTGAGCGTTTACTTTCAGATACAGCTTAATATGGGATACCCTACACTTAATGTACCTGGAAATAATGAGACATTTACCGGCGGTTATAATGGTGACGGTGTATTGGTATACCGTTACACATCAAATCAGTTCTATGCTTATGATTGCACATGCCCGTATGATGGCCAGAGCAATAGCAAAGCCATTATCAACACCTCATCAGTAAGTTCGCTTTATGCAACATGCCCGGTATGTGGTTCCTCTTTTCTGCTATCAACCGGATCACCTAGTAAAGGGCCATCTACCTGCCCGCTGAAGGCGTATGCCGGCACCAGTTATGATGCCGGAAGCAATACTGTAACTGTATCGAATTAAGTTTTGGAAACACTTTTGCATTGACTAGAAAACATCTTCCAACACAAAACAAGAGTTGGGGATCAGTTAATCGGGAATTGTAAAATAGAAAGTTGTTCCTACATCTTTTACCGATTCCATCCATATTTTCCCATTAAACCGTTCAACTATTTTTTTGCAAATAGCCAAACCTATTCCTGTGCCTGAGTATTCACCCAGAGGGTGCAGGCGTTGAAATATTTCAAATATCTTTTCGCCATGTTTTTGTTCAATACCTATTCCGTTATCTTCTACTGCAAACAAATAGTGCCCTTCAATTTTCCGGGCAGATATTTTTATTACCGGATCTTTTTTTGCCCTGAACTTTATGGCATTACTTAGCAGGTTCTGCATCAACTGCACCATTTGCATGTAGTTGGCTGTTATAGTTGGCAAATTTCCTACACTTATAGCAGCCCTTTCATCCTGAATTCTGCTACGCAGGTTTTCTGCAACTTCTTTAAAAACATCATTGCAGTCAACAGCCTCCAAAGGTCTTTCTTCCCTGTTTATGCGGGAATATTCAAGCAAGCCTGTAATAAGGTCACGCATTCTGTAGCCAGCATTTACTACAAAATTCATGTATTGCTGAGATTCATCATCAGGATGTTGTTCCTTCACTTTCTGTTCCAACAGTTGTATAAAACTTATCATGGTACGTATGGGTTCCTGCATGTCATGCGATGCTACATACGCAAATTTTTCCAGCTCTTTATTGCTTCGTATAAGTTCTTCAGAACGTAGTGCGAGTTCCCTGTATAAGTTCGACAGGTTTTGCTTTTGCAAAATTAATTCCTGGTTTTTTTTGTACAGCTCTACAAATACTGCAACCTTAGCTTTCAGTATTCCTGGAATAATTGGTTTAATTAAAAAATCAACTCCTCCCTTCTGGTATCCTTTAAAAATGTTCTCAGGTGAATCGTTGTTTGCCGTAAGAAAAATAATAGGGATATTTTTAAATCGTTCATTCTCCCTTATCAACGTTGCCGTTTCAAAGCCATCCATCAGGGGCATTTGCACATCAATTAAAATTATAGCAAAATCCTGTTCTTTCAGGAGTATCCTTAATGCATCCCTACCGGAACTTCCCTTAAAAAACTCATAGTTCTCATTGGCCAGAATAACTTCAAGAGACAGCAGATCTTCTTTTCTGTCATCTATCAATAATATTTTAACTGCCTGTTCAGTCATAATAGGTTTAATGGAAATAACCGGCTTATAAATCTCAGATGCTATCATTTTATTTAACCCATACACGCATTAAAGGCACTAGCTGATCAATGTTAACCGGCTTGGTAATATAATCTGATGCACCCGATTCAATACATTTCTGACGATCGCCTTTCATAGCTTTTGCAGTAACAGCTATTATTGTGATATCATCATTCTTTTTATTCTGACGTATCTGTTTCATAGTTTCGTAGCCATCCATATCAGGCATCATTATATCCATCAGCACCATATCTATGTCATCAGTATTTTCTAATATATATATGGCTTCTTTACCACTTTCTGCATTAATTGCCTTTATCTTGAATCGTTCGAGTGCAGTTGTGAGTGCAAATAAATTACGAACATCATCATCCACTATCAGCACCTTTTTATCTTTCAATACGTCCATTGAAAGCCTGAATTGCTCAATTTCATTCCTGGCTTTTTCAGGCAATTCAGCATGAACCCGGTGAAGGAATAATGCAACCTGATCTTCAGTACGTCTGAGCCAGTTCTTATCCTTAGTAATTATTAAGGTTGCAAAACGATTAAACTGAGCTTCTTCTTTTTTAGTTAATTTTTTATCAGAATGAACAATAACATACATTCTTTGCGCACTTTTTTGATCATTAATTACCTTCAATGTTGCCAATTCGGGTATGTCAGCAAGTGAACTTTCAAGGATGAGACAGTCAAATGGTTTCTTTTGTAATTGAACCATTGCCTGTTTAACTGTTTTTGCAGTGGTTATTTTAACATCATCAGCTGCAACCGTTTTTACAATCTCTTCCGTTTCTTTTTCATTATCATTAACAATAAGAAGATCCTTTACTTTTTTGTTGCTAAAATCAACTATATCAGTAAACAGGTTCCTAATGGTTTGTTCCTTTAATGGTTTAACCATACAATCTCTCGCCCCACGTTTCAAACCAATACTTCTGTCTTCTTCCCCTGAAATAACATAAATTGCAATATGTCTCAGGCTTAAATCATTCTTCAACCTGTCTAACACTTTCCACCCGTTCATATCGGGCATATTTATATCAAGTGTAATTGCATCGGGTTTAAATTGCGCCAAGTAATCAAGTACTTCACTTCCCTTTGTTATAATAATTGCTTTAACTCCATGTTCGTGCGCTTTATCAACCATAAGTTTCGCAAACAACAAGTCATCTTCAACTATAAACACGAGTTTATCCCCAGGCTTAATATCCTCACGGTCATCGCCTATATCAGTAAGAATGAGAGACTCGTTTACCGTAAGTGAACGAATGGAATGAGGCACAGGCTTCAGCAAGCTCTTCGATTCCTTTCCATCTTCATTACCTGCTCCATTACTATTATTGACAGGGGTATAACTTATTGGCAAGAACAAGGTGAATTTACTTCCTTCACCTAACTCGCTTTCTAATTCAATTATACCACCTAACAGATCAGAAAGTCCACGGCTGATTGATAAACCTAAACCGGTTCCTCCATACTTTCTACTGGTAGAACCTTCAGCTTGCTGGAAGGCTTCAAATATGATATTCTGTTTATCTTTTGATATACCAATACCCGTATCGGTAATTTCAAAGGCAACCACCATATTAGCATTATCGAGCTCGGTATTTATTGTTTTCCAGTTCCTGTTGGCCTTATAAATATTAAAGCTCACTTCACCTTTTTCAGTGAATTTAAATGAGTTCGATAATAAGTTCTTAAGGATCTGGTTCAAACGATGAGGGTCAGTTTCAATATACTCAGGGAGGTTCTTATCAATTCTGATACCAAAATTCAGATGCTTAGCTTCAGAAACATGCTTGAATGTAGATTCAACAAACTTATTGATCTCCATAAAGCTGACAGGCAAAGTTTCAACTGAAATGTAACCTGATTCAATCTTGGAAATATCAAGAATATCGTTGATCAGCTGGATAAGGTCATCGCCACATGCATTTATTGTTTTCGCGAATTGTATTTGCTGCTTGGTAAGGTTACCATCTTTATTTTCAATAAGCTCATGTGCCAATATTTGCAAACTATTCAACGGAGTTCTTAACTCATGCGACATATTGGCAAGGAACTCAGATTTATATTTTGATGTTATGGTTAACTGCACCGCTTTTTCTTCCAATGATTTCCGTGCCACTTCCACCTCTTTATTCTTTTGCTCCACTTCCTCTTTCTGGTTAGCTAATAACAGCGCTTTTTCTTCCAGCTCTTCATTGGTTTTACGCAATACTTCCTGCTGGCTCTTAAGTTCGCCTGCCAGTGATTGCGATTGTGCCAACAGATCTTCTGTTCTTGAACTGGTTTCAATTGTATTCAATACAATTCCTATACTTTCTGTTAACCCTTCTAAGAAATCCTGGTGAGTTTGACTGAAAGAATCGAATGATGCCAATTCAATAACAGCTTTTAACTGGCCTTCAAATAATACCGGCAGAACAAGAAGGTTAAGAGGCCTCGACTCTCCAAGACCGGAGCCTATCTGTACATAATCACCCGGTACATTAGTTAACAGAATTCTTTCTTTTTCCAGTGCGCACTGACCAACCAGGCCTTCACCCATAGCAAATTCACTGGCCACATCCTTTCTCTTCTTAAAGGCATATGCTGCAATTAATTTAAGTTTCGATTCCATGAAGTTTTCTTTTTGCTCCATGATATAGAATAAACCATGCTGAGCAGAAACCACCTGGGCAAGCTCAGAAAGAATACGCTTTGTTACCGCATTCAATTCTTTCTGGCCCTGTAACATCTGGGTAAACTTTGCAAGGTTCGATTTTAACCAGTCCTGCTCCTGGTTTCTTAATGTTGTTGCCTTCAGGTTCGAGATCATCTGGTTGATGGTATCCTTCAACGCTTCTACCTCACCCTTCGCTTCTACACCAATGGTTCGTGTTAAGTCACCTTTTGTTACTGCCGATGCCACCTCAGAAATTGCACGCACCTGTGTGGTAAGATTTGCCGCAAGCTGGTTAACGTTTTCCGTTAAGTTCTTCCATGTACCCGATGCGCCCGGCACGTTTGCCTGGCCGCCCAATTTTCCTTCCGCGCCCACCTCACGTGCCACGGTAGTTACCTGGTCAGAGAATATTGCGAGTGTATCGATCATCTCATTAATTGTATCGGTAAGCTGTGCAACCTCACCTTTTGCATCAATAGATAGTTTTTGTCTAAGATTACCTTTCGCAACCGAGGTCACAACCTTTGCAATACCACGCACCTGGCCGGTAAGGTTACTCGCCATCTGGTTCACATTATCTGTTAAGTCTTTCCATGTACCTGCCACACCTTTTACCTGTGCCTGGCCACCCAGCTTACCTTCTGTACCTACCTCACGCGCTACACGAGTTACCTCTGATGCGAATGAGTTAAGCTGCTCCACCATGGTATTAATGGTGTTCTTCAGTCCTAATATTTCTCCTTTTACGTCTACCGTAATCAGTTTTGATAAGTCACCACTGGCCACCGCTTTTGTCACTTCGGCAATATTACGCACCTGGGCTGTAAGGTTACCCGCCATCTGGTTCACCGAATCCGTTAAATCCTTCCATGTACCACCCACACCCGGTACAAACGCCTGGCCACCAAGTTTACCATCCGTACCTACCTCACGCGCTACACGGGTTACCTCCGATGCAAATGCACGCAACTGATCCACCATGGTGTTAATAGTTTCTTTAAGCTGTAATATTTCTCCACGTACGTCCACCGTAATTTTCTTGGACATATCACCATTCGCAACCGCAATTGTTACCTCGGCAATGTTACGCACCTGTGCAGTAAGGTTACCCGCCATCTGGTTTACCGAGTCTGTTAAATCTTTCCATGTACCTGCTACACCCGGTACGTTTGCCTGACCACCCAATTTTCCTTCTGTACCTACCTCACGCGCAACACGAGTTACCTCCGATGCAAATGCACGCAGCTGGTCCACCATGGTGTTAAGCGTTTCTTTAAGCTGTAATATTTCTCCGCGCACGTCCACCGTAATCTTTCGGGACATATCACCATTCGCAACCGCAATAGCCACATCGGCAATGTTACGCACCTGTGCAGTAAGATTACCCGCCATCTGGTTTACCGAATCTGTCAAATCCTTCCATGTACCACCCACACCTTTTACCTGTGCCTGGCCACCAAGTTTTCCTTCTGTACCTACCTCACGTGCTACACGAGTTACCTCCGACGCAAATGAATTAAGCTGATCCACCATGGTATTAATGGTGTTCTTCAATTCCAATATTTCTCCTTTTACGTCAACCGTAATTTTTTTAGATAAGTCACCTTTCGCAACCGCTGTTGTTACATCGGCAATGTTACGCACCTGGCCGGTAAGGTTACTCGCCATCTGGTTCACCGAATCCGTTAAATCCTTCCATGTACCACCAACACCTTTTACCTGTGCCTGGCCACCCAGCTTACCTTCCGTACCTACCTCACGCGCTACACGAGTTACTTCAGATGAGAATGAGTTAAGCTGATCCACCATCGTGTTAATGGTCTTTTTCAATTCCAATATTTCACCTTTTACGTCAACTGTAATTTGACGTGATAAGTCACCTTTTGCAACCGCCGTTGTTACCTCAGCAATATTACGCACCTGGCCGGTAAGGTTACTCGCCATCTGGTTTACCGAGTCTGTTAAATCCTTCCAGGTACCACCAACACCTTTTACCTGTGCCTGGCCACCAAGTTTTCCTTCCGTACCTACCTCACGTGCTACACGCGTTACCTCTGATGAGAATGAGTTAAGCTGATCCACCATTGTGTTGATGGTCTTTTTCAATTCCAATATTTCACCTTCTACATTAACCGTAATTTTCTTTGATAAATCACCGTTCGCAACCGCCGTTGTTACCTCAGCAATGTTACGCACCTGTGCAGTAAGGTTACCGGCCATCTGGTTCACCGAGTCTGTTAAATCCTTCCATGTACCACCCACCCCTTTCACCTTCGCCTGACCACCCAGCTTACCTTCTGAACCTACCTCACGCGCTACACGAGTTACCTCAGCGCCAAATGAGTTAAGCTGATCCACCATCGTATTGATAGTGTTCTTTAATTCCAATATTTCACCTTCTACATTAACGGTAATTTTCTTTGATAAGTCGCCCTTTGCAACCGCCGTTGTCACCTCTGCAATGTTACGCACCTGTGCAGTAAGGTTGCTCGCCATCTGGTTTACTGAATCCGTTAAATCTTTCCATACACCACCTACACCACGCACTTTTGCCTGGCCACCCAGTTTACCTTCCGAACCTACCTCACGCGCTACACGAGTTACCTCAGAACCGAATGAGTTAAGCTGATCCACCATCGTATTGATAGTGTTCTTTAATTCCAATATTTCACCGCGTACGTCAACTGTAATTTTCTTTGATAAGTCGCCCTTTGCAACCGCCGTTGTCACCTCTGCAATGTTACGCACCTGTG
>DATHNG010000195.1:0-5817 GCA_035486275.1 Bacteroidia bacterium | reverse complement strand
CAACTATGCCGGCTATTGCATTAAGCGATGAAGTAAATATTGTGGCTAATGCTGAATTTATAAAAGAATAAGCTGTTAGAATGGTGGAAATGGTTTACCCCGGCTATACTGGCCGGGGTTTTTTATTGCAGCTTGTTTAACATTCCTCCTTTTCGCAAACACCTGCACCTCTTTCGGTTTCAAGTGTAACGTGATTTATGTTTTTGTGCTCAAGCTGATGGCGTAATTCATGTTTTATCTTCACTTCTTCTTCAACAGTTGTGCCCTCGTGCAATACTAAATGCGCCGTTAATGCATTTTGGCTGGTACTCAGCGCCCACACATGTATGTGGTGCAGGTCCTTAACTCCTTTAACTTTCAGGGCTGTTTTACGAATGTCTTCAATTTCAATATTGGCAGGTACACCATCAAGCGACAGGCGTAGACTGTCTTTAAGCAGGTTCCAGGTATTCAATAATATAATTGCCGCTACTACTATACTTAATAAACTATCCAACCAGTATAACTGCGTAAAGTAAATTAGTATACCACCTATCACAAGGCCTAAGGAAACAACTGCATCTGACATTAGGTGCAGGTAGGCGCCTTTTACATTCAGGTCATTTTCTTTGTTGCGCCTGAAGAGCAGTGCTGATGATGCATTGATAACGATACCTATACCTGCCACTATGGCAATGGTAATACCTGGCAATGGCTCTGGTTTAAAAAAACGCTGAGTGGCTTCATATACTATGGCGCCTATTGAAATAAGCAGTACAAAGGCATTTAATAGTGCTACCAGAACCGATGTTTTCTTAAATCCGTAGGTGAATGTTTTGGTAGGCTGCGATGCCAGTAAGCGGAAAGCAAGTAATGAAAGCGCCAGTGCGCCCACATCGGCCAGGTTATGGCCTGCATCGGCAAGTAAAGAAAGTGAGTGTATAGAAAAACCTATAATTACTTCAACAACTACAAAAAGGGCATTAAGTACAATGCCAATAATAAAGGCTCCGTTCAGGTCTTTGGCCTGTACTTCATGGCTGTGGCCATGATGGTGATGAGAATGATCGTGCCCCATTGCAATGACTTAATTAGTCAGTAAAGTTACAACCTATAAAGAGTGGTGTAACATAACAAAGGGTCATTTATTAACAAACAGCCGGGTGAAGCGCACCGAAAATTCAATCGTTCTGCTTAAGTGCAAGGCGGCGCAACGCATGGCAGGTAATGTGACGCAGGTCGCCAAATAACTTGTTATTCATAGCATGAACAACAGATTCCATTGTTGCCATACCCGGTTCAATACTCCATGAAAGTAATATGTATTCGTAAGCCGAATAAGGGAGTATTTCAAGCACTTTTTCATCGGAAAAAAAACGATCATTGGTTTCGTACATATTCCAATGTGTAAACTCCTGCTCAACTTCTTTGCGCAATGTTGGCAATAGTTTTTTTACTTCGTCTTTTACTGCTTTTGAAAGATGGGTATTCATATACCATTCTTTAGTTCTTTACAAATAAGCCATTAGCGCTCCGCTCCTCAATGAATCTGCCTGTTGCAATGTTAAAATTACGAATATTTAACGGGGTTTTAAAGGTCTTTGAGTTGGTCGTTTAAATACCACTATATATCGCTGAATAGGCAATTATAGGCGCAATTCGCAAGACCTATAGTTGGCTGATCCGAAGCCTTATTTTGTGGCTTCTTCTACTGATTTTATGGGACAATAATGAACAGAATCAATAACAATGCTGCCGTTAAGGTCTTCCACATCATTCAAATCGGTAAGCAATAAATAATTATGATAATCGAATCGGAAGTTCTTTTTGTAGGCCGCACCATTGTTGTAATTTATATTAAGGTAAACCAGGCTGCGAACAGTATCAACACTGTTTAGTGTAACCACACAGGTATGGGCTACCAGCGATTTGGAAGCAAGCCTGCCGGAAGTGCTTACAAAAATATAACGTTTAAACCCGCTGCTGTCTCCGCCGATCTTAAAACCATCATCGTTGAACTGGAACATGAAAATGTCTTTGGTAACCTGTCTGCAGATTACACTGTCGGCCATAAAATTCATTTCAACAAAGTCTTTTTCAGGATGGGGGTAATTAAAATAAAGCAGGTATGTGCCTACATTATTATTGCTAGGCATTACCAGGAAATCAGCATCTGGCCCGGCCGGAAATAAAAGGTATTTCCCTTTCTTTTCTTTATCTATATCGCCTTCGTATTTCCATACTGTCGGGTAGGGAATATCACCGGGTGCAACAGTAGTTTTCAGTGCCCGGATATTTTTTAAGTGAAAGTGTTTGGCGAAAAAGCCTTGCCATTCGGCATTGTCAAGTACCTGTGGTTTTATAAGGGTTTGGCCAAAACTGCTGTTCAGGCAGAAAACAAAAAATAATAAAACAAAAGTTATTGTATGTAGTAGGTGCTTGCCTGATGCTATCATATTCCAAAAATAGCAATTACTATGAACCTGCTGCAATGGAAACCTAATTGCTATACCTGTCATCAGTACCCATTCTGAACTTTATCCAAAAGTTCAGATGTTTGTACAGGGCATCTTCCATACGGCAGAAAATGGCTCCTTTAGGTAGCGAGTAGGTAAGGCGCATGGCTGGCACCGTTGCTTGTGGCGTAGCAAGGGAGTTATTGAACAGGTTTATGGTAGCTGCCGAATGATACGTAAATAAGCCTGTGTTAAGCTTTAGCAAGGTATAAGGTGTCTTTTGCTGGGCACTGCATGTAGCCATAATTCCCGAAAGAAATAAGAAAGCTATAAGGATCGGTTTTTTCATAATGCTACGATTATTTAACCATTTGTAAATATCTGCTTTTTTTTGATTTGAAAACATTGACTAATTTTACTCATCTAATTTACTACGAATGACTACCGACAAGAACAACCTGGTTGAAAAAGAAGAAAATGGTAAAAAGGTATCGCCTGTTTTGCCTGAACATATAAAGAACTTTTTAATAGATATTGACGGTACCGTTTGCGAGGATATACCCAACGAACAGCCCGAACGTATGGCTACTGCAAAGGTTTTTCCGGATGCGCTGGCAACCCTTAACAAATGGTATGATGAAGGGCATATTATTACTTTTTTTACTTCCCGTACCGAAGCGCACAGAGAAGTAACTGAAAAATGGTTGAAAGACAATGGTTTTAAATACCATGGTTTGCTGGTAGGTAAGCCGCGTGGTGGTAATTACCATTGGATAGATAACCACATGGTGCGTGCTACCCGCTACAATGGTAAGTTCAACGACCTTGTTGAACGTTCAGCTACCGTGCAGGTTTTTGAATAAGCCTATTTTTTTGCAGGCTTAGGAAATACCTTAAGGTCGGTGACAGGGCAAATTTCCCATGCCGTTTTTCTGTCAGTGGTACGGCAGGTTTTACACGCTTTCAGTGCAAATTTCTTCGACTCAAAGTTATACATCATCATACCCGTTACGGTAATGCGTTGCCCTATAAGGCCATCGGCATTTATTTCAGGGTGCTGCTTTTTAAACTTAGGGGTTATTTGAATTACAAATATCGAATCCTTCCATGAATCGACAGATTGTCCCAAATATATATGTATGTTTTGTTTGGCAGTATCGTTGCTGAAACAGTTGCACGATTCAGGCCCTGCATCTTCGGCCTCCAGCACATAGCCTGTTATAGTTGCGTAATCGGTGGTTTTAAAAGCAGCTGTATCCTCAGGCCCGCCGGCCAGTATTGTAGCAGGTGTTATAGCGGGGTTTATGGTACCGTTAACAACATCCCTGTTCTTTAACACATTCATACGCTTTGCTAAATCACTCGCTCCTTTGCCTTCAGGCGGGCATTTAACCGAATCTTTTTGCGCAACACAAATACTTATTAGTAATGAAAATAACAGAGTACCAATGAATTTCATAAAATAATTTGATGCGCAAATGTATAAAATAGTTTAACCCATTTTATAAGCATTTACACTCGCTATTTGGTAACGGTAAGGGTGTTTACTTTTAAATCGGTAACCGGGCAAATTTCCCAAGCCGTTTTCCTGTCAGTTTTCCGGCTGGTTTTATTACCATTCAATGTAAATTTTTTGGCTTCAAAGTTATACATCATCATTCCGGTTACGGTAATTTGCTGGCCAATAAGGGCATCGCCATTAAGTTGCGGATGCTGTTGTTTGTACTTAGCCGTTACTTCTACCACAAAAACAGAATCTTTCCATGAGTTAACCGATTGGCCAACGTATATTCTCAAATTTTGTTTACTGCTATCGGTACTAAAGCAATTGCACGATTCGGGACCTATATCTTCAGCTTCCATTACATACCCGGTTATAGTAGCGTAATCGGTTATTTTATATCTGCCGGTATCTTCAGGGCCTCCTCTTAGTATAGAATCGAGTGTAATGGCAGGGTTCACAGTTCCGGCTGCAACGTCTCTGTTCTTTAACAGGTTTACCTTGCGTGCCATGTCATTAGGTGTTCTTCCTTCAAGTGGACAAACTGTTGAATCTTTTTGTGCTATGCACATATTCGATAGCAGTACGGTTACTAATAATATATATGTTTTCATAATCGGGGAGTATTTTGCGCCGAGGCAATATTTTCATATCAGGGAATTTTTATTGTTGCAAGAAAAGCGTATCGCAACCATTACACTTATATTATACTTTTTTAGTGTTTTTTAGTTACGGAATTAGTTATTAACCCGCATATAATAGTTATCAACTGCCTCTTCTTTTTTACAAAAAAATAACGTATATTCTATTTTCTCTTTGCCATCTAACTAAGTTTGCCGAAGAAATTTTTTTCTTGGGTGTTCCCCTGCGGGCCGAGCTTTACGCTGCAACTCCGCGCTACGCTTGCGGGGTTTCCGCTGCAACGCGAAGCCTCACGAGTTCTATAGCTAATAGGAACTTCACGAGTAATCCCTAACGCGAATACACTAACCACTTCCGACTATCGACTATAGAGAAGCAGGGCGCAAAGGCCACCCCAAGCCCTTAATTGAAAATTAAGAATTAATAATTACGAATCAAAAAGACCAACGAATTTGATTAACGATTGCAGATTGAAGAATTCAGAAGAAAGGTAAGTCAACATAACTCAGTCTTAATCTTAGCCTAAATCTTAACTTATTCCTTAATAAACTTTGTATTGATCACCTTACCGTTTGAAGGCACTGCTATAAAATAAATGCCGGGCGAAAATTTCGAAATATCAAGTTCAACGCTGTTCACTCCAATAGCAGTTTGCATGTTGTCAGTCAGCATTTCTCTTCCCATATAATCGTACATTCTCACCGGAAGTAATTCAATTTTTGTATCATTGAAAGAAACAACACAATTATCCTTTACCGGGTTAGGAAATACTTTTAAGCCATTGACACTTATATTAACTGCAACAGGCAAAACACCTAATATGGTTGTGTTCCCATCAAAATCGGTTTGGCTTAACCGGTAATAATTAAGCCCTGATTCGGGCGATTCATCTGTTGCGGAATAATCGATCGGGCTGGTTGAATTGCGTGCACCACATATGTTTGCAACTAATGTAAAGCCTGTACCATCAGCTGAGCGTTCAATAGTATAATACTTGTTGTTTGTTTCTGTGGCGCTTGCCCATGTAAGGTATACGATACCGTTATTATCAACTGCGGTGTATGATAGCAGATCTATTGGGAGTGAAGTACCGCTGCTTGACGATGTGCAATGCGTGCAACTTACACCACCGCTACCCCAAACCTTACCACCGCCGCTGGTGTAGGTAGTACCTGTAGCGCTCATGGTTCCGGTGCCTGAAATTTTGCCGCTACCGCTGAAGCCCGCATTGCCTGAAAC
>DATHNG010000194.1:0-7530 GCA_035486275.1 Bacteroidia bacterium | reverse complement strand
CTTATTCATTGGTAGTAAGGGACGCCCTTATTCCAATGGTGTTACACTAGTCCCTTGAAAAAGGCAATTACATTACTATTCATATTAGTATTTCCATCGGCTATTTATATTTACCTGGTTGCGGGTAAAGAGAAATCATTTATAAGGCTTGCCTATTATGGCCCCAAAAAGGTGTTGCACTTAACAATAGAAGGTAAAGCTAAAACCGATACTGCTTTTTACCAGGTACCAGGCTTTAATTTTTACGACCAAACCGGGAATAATCTGAATTCAGGATTTGTTAAGGGGAAAATTTGGGTCGCCTGTTTTGTTCATATTCACGATGCGCAGAGATCGCCCCCGATGGCTGTATTAATGAACAGAATTGAAGAAAGAACAGATCTTGATACAGCGTTAAAGCTGGTAACATTTACACTCGATTCGGAAAGTGTAAAGAGCATGCAGGATTATGCACAAAGCATACATGCAGGTAAAAAGAGAACTTTCTTGAGCGGTAATCCTTCAGCCCTGAACCAATTGGCAATAGAAGGATTTTATAAACCTATTGATTCATCGTATGCAAATGGGTACAATCACTTTTTCCTGATCGATAAAGAAGGCCACATAAGAGGTATATATAACGGTTTTAAAGTGAAAGATGTGGATCAGCTTATTGATGAAATAAGCATATTGGAAGCTGCGTATTTTGTGCAGAAAGAAGTAGAAGATGAAAAAGCAGGAAAAGGACAGGACCACGATGCTATTTAATTATAATTTTGTGCTATGACAGATAAATTAGTTTTCCGGATAATTATTGGCATAACAGTGGCTGTATTGGCAATTGTTCTTGCTCTGCATTTAATGCCAAAGCCCGATACAGTGCCTGATATTATAAAGCACTGTCCTTTGCTGAATGCGATACTCAATGGCACCTGCACGGTGTTGCTCATATCTTCTTATTTCGCCATCCGCAACAAAAAAGTAAAACTGCACCGCACGCTGAACCTCACGGCGTTTACATTATCGGCTTTGTTCATTCTTAGCTATGTTGCCTATCATGCATTTGGTAAGGAAACCTTGTTCCCCAAAGATAATCCATTAAGGCCGGTTTACCTGTTCATTCTTACTTCTCATATAATACTGGCGGGCATAGTATTACCTGTGGTTCTGCTCACTTTTTACCGCGGGCTTAGTAATGATATAATTAAGCACCGTAAAATAGCTAGGTGGGCCATGCCAATGTGGTTATACGTAACTATTACCGGCGTTGTAGTTTACTTAATGATCTCTCCTTACTATCCTTTTTAAGCCGCTTTTTCGCGTTAGGTATAGTAGCGTAAAGCCCACAGCCGACCGTAGGAGGCGAGGACTTGTAACGGATAGCCCGACCCGTAGGGGAACGCCCAAATAGGTATTAAAGATTATATACTTTTTTGTATCTTTGTTCTATGAAAAACATCAAAAGAATACTTTTCTCTTTTGTAATTGTACTGCTACCATTATGGTCAGCGGCACAATGTTCTGTTTGCACCGCGGGTGTTGCATCTAATGCAAACTCAAGCGGAGGTATTGGAAAGACTATCAATTCAGGCATTGTATACCTTCTTACAATCACGTACATGGTATTTGCAGCAGCGGCTATTTATTTCCTGCGCGATCATATTAAGTATTACTACCGCGTTGCTGCCCAAAGGTGGCGAATGTTCAGAGCTTCTCTCTAAACTGCTTACACAGGGAGGGGCAATAATCTCTTATTTCTTTAAAAGAAGCTACAGTAAGCACCAATGGGCTTAGCCCGTGATAATTAACTATTTTTGTAAACTTTTATATCCAATAAAAAAGATATGGCACGAATACTGACAGGCATACAAAGTACAGGTATTCCGCACCTTGGTAATATTCTGGGGGCAATTAAGCCGGCTATTGAAATGTCGAACGATACCAAGAACGACTCATTTCTGTTTATAGCTGATATGCATTCACTTACTACAGTGACTGATGCTAATGTATTAAGAGAAAATACATACGCGGTTGCTGCAGCATGGCTTGCCTGCGGTTTGAATACAGATAAAACGGTTTTCTACCGCCAGTCCGATATACCTGAAGTGACAGAGCTTACATGGTATTTGAATTGTTTTACGCCATACCCGATGTTAGCAAATGCCCATTCGTTTAAAGATAAACTAGATCGTTTAGCAGAGGTTAATGCAGGTGTATTTATTTATCCTGTACTTATGGCGGCAGATATTATTCTGTACGATGCAAATTATGTGCCGGTGGGAAAAGATCAGCTGCAACATCTTGAAATGACACGTGATATTGCAGGTGCAGTTAACCGCCGTTGTGGTGAAATATTTGTTATTCCGGAACCCAAGATAAGTGAAGAGGTGATGATAATTCCGGGTATTGATGGGCAGAAAATGAGCAAATCGTATAACAATACCATCAACATTTTCCTGCCTGAAAAGGAACTTAGAAAAACGGTGATGAAAATTGTGACCGATGCTAAAACAGTTGAGGAGCCTAAGAACCCGGATACCTGTAACGTGTTTAGGCTATTTAGTTTGGTTGCTGATAAGACTAAGATAGAGGAAATGCGGCAAAATTACCTTCGCGGTGGAATGGGCTATGGACAAGCTAAAGAAGCGTTGTTTCTTACTATTATGGAGAAGTACGGAAAAGAAAGAGAACTGTATAACCATTACATGGGCGACAAGAACGAATTGGACAAACAATTAAAGGTTGGTGCTGATAAGGCAAGAGTTATTGCACATGCAACACTCAAGCGCGTTAGGAAAGCGTTAGGGTATAATTAAAATTGATTGACGAAAATGACAGATATTGAAAAGGAATTAGAAAAACGGATACTTGTGATAGATGGTGCTATGGGCACCATGATTCAGCGTTATAAGCCGACTGAAGAAGATTATCGCGGAGAACGTTTTAAAGACTATAAGCAATCTGTAAAAGGTAATAATGATCTGTTCTCTATCACCAAACCAGAGATGATAGAGGAAATTCATACACAATACCTTGAGGCAGGCGCTGATATTATTGAGACCAATACATTTAATGCGAACCCCCTTTCACTGGCTGATTACCAGATGCAAGACCTGACCTATGAACTGAACCTTGAATCGGCAAAGATCGCCAGGCGCGCAGTTGATGCTTATATAAAGAAACATCCGGGCAAACCTAAGTATGTAGCCGGTGCTATTGGCCCCACGAACCGTACTACTTCTTTATCGCCCGATGTAAATGACCCTGCATACAGAGCCGTTACATTTGATGATGTTGTAAATGCATATACCGAGCAGATAAGGGGCTTGATGGATGGTGGAGTGGACCTTTTATTGGTTGAAACCATTTTCGATAGTTTAAATGCAAAGGCTGCTTTATTTGCAATTGAAACATATTACGAGAAAGTTGGTAAGCGTTTGCCAATAATGGTTTCGGTTACCATAACCGATGCCAGTGGCAGAACGCTATCGGGCCAGACAGTTGAAGCATTTTTGACTTCTGTGCGACATGAAAACCTGTTAAGTATTGGTTTGAATTGTGCATTGGGTGCAAAAGAAATGAGGCCGTACCTTGAGGAAATGGCAAAGAAAGCGCCATACTATGTAAGTGCATACCCTAATGCAGGCTTGCCTAACCAGTTTGGTGAATATGATGAAACACCGGAAACCATGTGCGGTTTCATTGGTGATTTTATTGCTAATGATTTTTTAAATATTGTTGGTGGTTGTTGTGGTACTACACCTGATCACATAAGAGCCATAGCTCATGCAGCATCAAAAGCTACTCCCCGTAAAAAGCCTGAGGCTGATACACTTTTTCACTTAAGCGGATTGGAAGCGGTGACACTTTTTTCGGGAAGTAATTTTATGAATATTGGTGAGCGTACCAATATTACAGGTTCTAAAAAGTTTTCACGGTTTGTTACTTCAGGTGATTTTGAAGGAGCATTAACCATTGCTAAAGATCAGGTAGAGGGTGGTGCACAGGTAATAGATATAAATATGGATGAGGCCATGATAGATTCAAAAGCTGTCATGATACGTTACTTAAACCTGGTTGCATCAGAGCCTGATATTGCCCGTTTGCCTATAATGGTCGATTCATCGAAATGGGAAGTTATTGAAGCAGGACTGAAATGCCTGCAGGGAAAAGGTATTGTGAACTCTATAAGTTTAAAAGAGGGCGAGGAGAAATTTAAAGAACAGGCACGCAAGATCAAGAAATATGGTGCGGCAACCGTTGTAATGGCGTTTGATGAAAAGGGACAAGCCGATACATTGGAGCGCAGAATTGAAATATGTAAGCGTGCGTACGATATATTAACGAAGGAAGTTCATTTCCCTCCGCAGGATATTATTTTCGATCCGAATATATTCCCGGTTGCAACGGGTATGGAGGAACATAAACGCAATGCGCTTGACTTTTTTGAATCAACAGCATGGATAAAAAAAAATCTTCCGTTTGCAAAAGTAAGTGGTGGTGTAAGTAATGTTTCTTTTTCTTTCCGTGGTAATGATACGGTAAGAGAAGCAATTCACTCTGCATTTTTATATCATGCCGTGAAAGCTGGCATGGACATGGGAATTGTGAACCCGGGTATGTTGCAGATATATGACGAGATCCCGAAAGATCTGTTGGTATTAGTTGAAGACGTTTTGCTCAACCGCAAGGAAGATGCGACCGAAAAACTGTTGAACTATGCAGAGACAGTTAAATCTGCAGGAAAGAAAGTTGAAGCCGAAGAAGAGTGGAGAAAATTGCCGGTTGAAGAACGTCTGTCACATGCTTTGGTAAAAGGACTTACAGAACATATCGAAGAAGACACGGAAGAGATACGTAAAAAACTTCCACGTTCACTTGATGTTATTGAAGGCCCGTTAATGACTGGAATGGGTATTGTGGGCGACTTGTTTGGTTCAGGTAAAATGTTCTTGCCACAGGTAGTGAAGAGCGCACGTGTAATGAAAAAAGCCGTTGCATACCTTACTCCATTCATGGAAGCAGAGAAACAAAAAGGTGAAGCAAAGAATGCGGGTAAGATATTATTAGCTACAGTTAAAGGCGATGTGCATGATATCGGTAAGAATATAGTGGGCGTTGTACTTGCGTGTAACAACTACCAGATCATTGATCTTGGAGTAATGGTATCGTGCGAGAAGATATTGGAAACGGCTGCAAAAGAAAAGGTTGATGTTATAGGTGTAAGCGGACTTATAACTCCTTCATTGGATGAAATGGTTCATATTGCAAAAGAGATGAAGCGTTTGAAATTCAATATCCCTTTATTGATTGGTGGCGCAACAACTTCAAAGATACATACTGCCGTAAAAATATCGCAGGAGTACGATCATGTTGCCGTGCATGTGAATGATGCTTCACGCGCTGTGAATGTGGTCAGCAGCTTGTTGTCAAGTGAGAAGAAGGAGTATACAAATAAGATAGATGTAGAATATGAAAGCCTCCGTAAGCAACATTTAAATAAACAGGCTCAGGATAAATTCATAAGCATTGCAGATGCCCGCGCCAATAAATTCAAAGCAGATTGGAGTGTGGTAAAAATTGTGAAGCCATCAATTATAGGAAATAAAGCATTTTCAGATTATCCGTTGGAGGAGATCGCCAAGTATATTGATTGGACTCCTTTCTTCCATGCATGGGAAATGAAAGGAAGTTATCCTAAAATATTCAGTGACCCTGAACGTGGTGCTGAAGCTAAAAAGCTTTTTGACGATGCACAGAAGATGCTGGCTAAGATCATTTCCGAAAAATGGCTGACTGCAAAAGCTGTTATAGGATTCTATCCTGCTAATACAGTCGGAGATGATATAGAGTTATATACTGACGATACCCGCAAACAAGTAAAGACAGTATTTCATAGTTTACGCCAGCAGACAAAGAAAGCTGAGGGGCAAAAGAATGTAGCCTTAGCTGATTTTATTGCTCCTAAAGAAAGCGGTAAAGCTGACTATATAGGGGGCTTTGCAGTTACGGCTGGTATTGGTATTGAAAAGTGGGTGGAGAAATTTGAGAAAGAACATGATGATTACAGCAGCATAATGATAAAGGCTCTGGCAGACAGATTGGCAGAAGCATTTGCTGAACTCATGCACCAGAAAGTAAGAAAAGAAATATGGGCTTATGTGCCGGATGAAAAACTGACCAACGAAGAACTCATAAAAGAAACATACCAGGGAATACGACCTGCACCGGGCTATCCTGCCTCACCCGATCATACGGAAAAGCTTTTGCATTTTGCTCTATTTGAAGTAGAAAAGAATGCCGGAATAAAACTGACAGATAGCATGGCTATGTACCCAACTGCAGCTGTAAGTGGTTTATACTTCTCTCATCCTGAATCGCATTATTTTGCTTTGGGCAAAATAAATAAAGAGCAGGTGGAAGACTATGCACGCCGCAAAGGTATGAGTCTTGAAGAAGCCGAGAAATGGCTCAGGCCTAATCTGAATTATTTTTAGGAAGATTCTATATACTGAAAATATTATTGTAATTCAATCTTGCCTGTTTGGATAAGGGAAGAATGGCTCATTATCCTGTAAAGATATAACCCTCTTGCAAAATTATCTGTATTGATAGTAGTTTGATAAGGAGAGAGTTCAACACTCTTGACCTTTTCGCCAATTGAATTATAAAGCTCAACAAAACAATTTTGAAGTTCACTACCTAATGCGTAATCAACCTTGAATACTAGTTTGTCATGAGCAGGATTAGGATATACTTGTATATGGTTGATAGCTTTTAATGAATTGACACCAGTTAAGACATTGTAACAGATTTGCAATTGAGGATGAATGTTGGTATCAGTATTATTTGAGGAACCAAAGATCAGGCTCTGATAGGGAGTAGTTTCATTTTGCTGCATTATCATCATACCATAATTATTGCCACTTGCAATAATATCAGAAATAAGCTGCGATACATTTAATGAATAATTTTCGGTACCCGAAGTGCTTTGAGGGATAATAACTTCATCGTTAGTGGTAGTGGTAGGCTGTGTATTCCAGGTAACGGTATTTATTGCCCATGGAGAAGTTACACGCAATAACCAACCTGCATCGTTACTGCCGTACATTGGAGAGCCGGACATACCAACCCCTGATGCATTGTCAGCATATAATGAAAGGGTAGCATTGGTAATGGTTGCCGAAGCAGGAATCGAAGAAAGGTCGAACATTATAAGAGATCTGTCAATACAGTTTCCGGCTGAACCACAAGTCCATGTAGCAGAAAAGAAATCAGGATCTGTAGAGAAATTAGCTGTAGGAACCTGAGTAGATATCCTTGCATCAATATCCTGGCCCGCAGCGGCAGACGGTCTAAGAGTGATACACTTACTACTATCGTTTGTAGTACTGTCTATAACATAGCAGATTTGTAATGCAGGGTGAATGTTGGTATCAGTATTATTTGAGGAACCAAAGATCAGGCTCTGATAGGGAGTAGTTTCATTTTGCTGCATTATCATCATACCATAATTATTGCCACTTGCAATAATATCAGAAATAAGCTGCG
>DATHNG010000193.1:0-11375 GCA_035486275.1 Bacteroidia bacterium | reverse complement strand
ATGGTTTTCAAACCATACTTTGTTGCACCAGCGATGCATACCTCGGAGAAAAAGAGGTTGGAGAACTATATACCGCTGATTTTGTAAAGAACTTACCCGCCAATGTAGACCCTTGCGGAGAAAATGGTGAATTCCATAGCTTTTGCTTTGCCGGCCCTATATTTAAAGAGCCTGTAAAGTTTGCTAAAGGTGAGAAAATATATAAACCCATAGAAACCAAACTTCCTGCCGGCCATCCACCTATAAAAGGCCCAATGGCAAAGGGATTCTGGTTTTGTGAGTTAAGTCTTTAAACCAAGCCGTTTTAATCGTAACTTTGTTACTCTTAAATTAAAATTATGAGCAATAGTTCTGCTGCAAATAAAGCCCTGTTCGATTACTTACTATGGTTAGGCGATAACAGCCTTGTGCTTGGCCATCGTCTTTCGGAATGGTGTGGCCATGGCCCTGTTCTTGAAGAAGATATAGCTATGACCAATATTGCGCTTGACCTTATCGGCCAGGCGCGCCTGTATTTAAGCCTTGCAGGAGACATTGAAGGCAAAGGGCGTTCAGAAGATGAGTTGGCTTATTTGCGTGATGTAATGTTCTTTAAAAACACATTATTAGTTGAACAAGTGAATGGTGACTTTGCAAGTACCATGATGCGCCAGTTTTTGTTTACGGTATTTAACTACCATTTGCAGAATGCTATGCTTACCAGCACGAACGAACAATTGAGGAGCATTGCAGAAAAAGCTATAAAAGAAACTACTTACCACCTGCGCCATTGCAGCGATTGGGTAATACGTTTAGGAGATGGAACGGAAGAAAGCCATAAGCGTTTGCAGGATGCTGTTGATACTTTATGGATGTTCACCGGTGACTTGTTTGAAACATTAGATAGCGATAAAGAATTAATAGCAGCCAAAATTGTTCCTGACCTGAAAGGAATAAGAGACAAATGGATAGCCACCGTTAAAGAAGTATTGAGCGAAGCTACCATAACCATACCTGAAGAATCGTATATGATGAAGGGCGGCAGAAAAGGGATACATACTGAACACCTTGGCTTTTTATTGGCTGAACTGCAATTTATGCAACGCGCATACCCTGGAGCTAAGTGGTAAACAGCTCTACTATTATGGAAACCAGGGAGCAAATATTAGCTTATTTAGAAGAGGTTTACGATCCGGAAGTACCTGTGCTTAGTGTAGTTGATCTGGGTATTGTGCGCAAGGTTGAAATTGACGGAGTTGGAACCCATATTACCATTACCCCTACCTATACTGGTTGCCCTGCCATGAATGATATTGAAGATGATATTCGTTCTAAATTGAAGGAAAAAGGTGTGGATCACTATGATATAAAGACCATTCTTTCTCCGGCATGGACTACCGACTGGATAAGCGAAGCAGGTAAAAAGAAACTACAGGATTATGGCATTGCTCCGCCTGAAAAATCATCGCCCGACCTGAGTTTAATAGGTAACCACAAGAAAACCATAAAGTGCCCGCGTTGTCATTCAACCGATACAGAAATGAAAAGTTTTTTTGGTTCAACAGCATGCAAGTCACTTTACGTGTGCAATAACTGTAAAGAGCCATTCGATTATTTTAAGTGTATATAATTAACTATGCAACATATTGAAGTATTTATCCAGAATGGAGTTGGCAGAATAACGCTCAACCGCCCCGATGTATTGAACAGTTTTAACATGCCTATGGCAAAAGAACTGCAACAGGCATTAGATGATTGTGCGAAAGATAAAATGGTTCGTTCCATTTTATTGACCGGTGCAGGCCGCGCATTTTGTGCGGGGCAAGACCTGGCTGCTGCAATTGCGCCCGGTGCCGATATTAAAGTAATTGTGAGAGAGCAATACAATCCCATCATCATGAAGATACGCAATATTGAAAAACCTGTGGTATGTGCTGTAAATGGTGTGGCTGCGGGTGCAGGTGCAAATATTGCATTTGCCTGCGATATTGTGTTATCAGCTACATCAGCATCATACATACAATCGTTCAGCAAAATTGGTTTAGTGCCCGATAGTGCAGGAACTTTCTTCCTGCCTCGTTTAATTGGCTTACAACGTGCAACAGCATTAACCATGCTGGCAGATAAAATAACAGCACAACAGGCACTGGAATTTGGTTTGATATACAAAGTATTCCCTGATGACACCCTAATGGCTGAAGCTTTAAAAATGGCTGAAAGCCTGGCTCAAATGCCAACCAAAGGATTAGGTTTGACCAAGCGATTATTAAATGCATCGCTGAACAATACCCTTGAACAGCAATTAGACCTGGAAGGCGAGCTACAAGCAGAAGCTGCCAAAACATACGACAATGCTGAAGGTGTAAAAGCATTTCTGGAAAAGAGAAAGCCTGAGTTTAAAGGAGAATAAAATAAAATCCCCGAAGAATACGTGTGCGGAATATGTGGTATCTTAGGTTCAACGGCTGATAACAGCGGAAGTGTTTCCCGTATGTTGCAAGCCATTGCACACCGCGGGCCCGATAATGAAGGTACATTTTTTGAAGGGCAGATTTCACTGGGACATCGCCGTTTAAGTATTATCGATCTGTCGAAGAATGGAAACCAGCCGATGTTCTCAGCCGATGGCAGGTTGGCTATTGTATATAACGGGGAACTTTACAATTACAAAAGCTTAAAGCTCGAACTGCAACGCACGCAGGCAGGTGATGCCGGTGCAAGGGCCTACCCTTTCCAGACCCAAAGCGATACAGAAGTAATACTGGCTGCATACCTGCGCTGGGGGCCTGAATGCCTGAAGTATTTCAATGGTATGTATGCCATGGCTATTTGGGATAAAGAAAAGAAAGAACTCTTCATTGCCCGTGACAGGCTTGGTATAAAACCTTTGTACTATTGGCATGATGGTAAAACATTTGCATTTGCATCTGAAATACGCGCATTACTTAAAAGCGGGCTTGTCCCTAAAAAGCTGAATACGGCTGCCTTACAGGATTATGTTACTACCCAAACGGTACATGCGCCTTATACCATTATAGAAAATGTAAAAATGCTGTTGCCGGGGCATTATACAGTTATTAAAGAGAACGAAATAACCAGCGCCAAGCAAACCAGGTACTGGAGCCTGCATGATATACCAAACAGGCAGGAAGATATGCCTTATGAGGAAACTTGCAAGCGTGTTAATCATTTGCTTTACGATGCAGTAGAAATGCGCCTTGTGGCCGATGTACCTTTCGGGGCATTCCTTTCAGGTGGTATTGATTCGAGTATTATTGTGGCGATGATGTCGAGGCTGATGACACAGAAAGTAAAAACATTTTCAGTGAGCTTTGAGGAAGATAAATTTGATGAAGCGCCTTATGCAAGGCAAATAGCCAAACAGTATAATACGGAGCACCACGAAATAAATCTCTCACTTAAACTGTTCTTAAGTAAGCTGCCTGAAGCATTAGCGGCCTTAGATCACCCGGGTGGAGATGGCATGAACAGCTATGTAGTATCGGAAGCCACAAAGAAAGAAGGTATAAAAATGGCTCTTTCCGGTTTGGGTGGCGACGAGTTGTTTGCAGGCTACCCCTTGTTCAAGCGCCTTGATAAACTTAATAAAATGAATTGGGTTGCAGGATTCCCGAAACCAATTACAGCTTTGCCTGCACATGTATATAAGCTATTCAAAAATACAGCAGCAGCAGACAAGTTGTTGGAGTTAATGAATTTGCCTGACTGGAATATTGAAACTACGTATCCGGTTATTCGTGCTACAATACCTGCAAGTGAAGCAAGTAAGCTATTATCGATTAATACCAGCATACAGAAAGAATTATACACCAACCACAGGCATGATACGCTTTCTCAAATATCAGAACTGGAACTGAGTAACTACATACCCGATGTATTACTGCGCGATGCCGACCAGATGAGCATGGCACATGCGCTTGAGCTGCGTGTACCTTTCCTCGATTATAAATTAGTGGAGTATGTGCTCGGGTTAAAGGATGATGCCAAATATCCAACAACGCCAAAGAAGTTATTGGTCGATGCCACAAAAGGCTTATTGCCCGATAACATTATAAACCGCACCAAAATGGGCTTTACCTTCCCCTGGGCTGAATGGATGAGAGGTGAATTAAAGACTTTTTGCGAAGGAAATATGATAGGACTTTCCATGCGTCCGCAATTCAATAAAGATAATGTGCAATATTTGTGGAAGAGTTTTTTAAGCAATAGCGGTAAAACACCTTGGAGCAAAATATGGCATTTAGTAGTGCTTGAAAACTGGTTAAAGGAAAACGAAATAGATGGCTAAGAAAAAAGTACTTCTTTTCAGTGATTGGTTCTACCCCGGCTTTATGGCAGGTGGCCCCATTCAGTCATCGTTTAACCTTATTAACCATCTAAGGGAGTATTACGATTTTTCAGTTATAACCCGCGATACCGATTACACCGATACCATTCCCTACAAAGGAATTAAAAGTGATACATGGACTATACTGCCTAATGGCATGCGCGTATTTTATTTCTCAGCTGCAAACCTTGGCTACCCTGCAATGGATAAGCTAATTCAGAGTGAGGAATTTGATATTGCATACCTGAACAGTATGTACTCACCACGCTTTACTATTATGCCTTTGTTCATTTTAAATAAGCTTAAAAAGAAAGTAATACTGGCTCCGCGTGGTATGCTTGCACCCAGTGCAATAGCCATTAAGAGCTGGAAAAAGCGTCCTTTTCTGCTATGGATAAAAAACAGCAGCCTTATAAAGAACATGCACTTTCATGCAGCATCGGAGCAGGAAGCAGGACATATTCGGAATGTATTTGGCAAAAAAGTTGATATACGTATGGCCCCTAACCTGCCCGGCAAAATGGAACTGCCTGCTTTTACAGCCAAGCGAAAAGATGCCGGCATGGTTCATTTAATAAGCGTTGCAAGGGTATCGCCTGAAAAGAACCTGCATTACGCATTAGAGGTATTGCAAAAAGTAAAAGGTAAAGTGAAGTTCGACATATTTGGCCCCATTTACGATTATGCCTATTGGGAAAAATGTAAAGCCATACTTAACAAATTACCCGATAATATTCAGGCTGAGCATTTCGGGCCGATAGCAAAGGATGAGATCCCCAATGCTTTGAAAGACGTACATTTTTTATTTATGCCAACGCAGGGTGAAAACTTCGGGCATACTATATTAGAAGCTATGATGTGCGGATGCCCTGCTATTATCAGCGATCAAACACCATGGAGAGGGCTGGAAGCAAACAAAGCAGGCTTTGACCTGCCGCTTAATGACCAACAGAAATTCGTGAATGCCATTGAACAAACTATTGCAATGGATTCAAATACATTTAAGGAGTGGTCAGAAGGAACAAGAACTACCGCTACCAACTTTATCAATAATCCGGCCTTATTGCAACAGAGTATTCATATTTTTGAATAATGAAGGTAAGTATAATAACTGCTTGTTTGAACAATGCCGCCACGCTTGAAGATGCGATGAGATCGGTATTTGAGCAGGATTACCCGAACATTGAATACATTGTTATTGACGGTGCATCAACAGACGGAACAGCAGCCATACTAGAGAAATACAAAAGCAAACTAAGTGTACTTGTATCGGAGAAAGATGCAGGCATTTATGCAGCGCTTAATAAAGGCCTTAGTAAAGCCACCGGCGATATTGTTGGCTTTCTGCATGCCGACGATTTTTACACCTACGCTAATTCCATTTCAAAAATTGTAAAAGCATTTGAAAAAGAAAATGCCGATTGCGTGTATAGCGATATTCAATATGTAGAGCGCGATAATACATTGAACCTTGTACGCGACTGGAAGTCGCAACCCTATACCGATGGTATGTTCTTAAAAGGCTGGATGCCGCCCCACCCTACATTCTTTTTGAAAAGGAAATGCTATGAGCAATATGGCAATTACAATACCACCTTTACTATTTCAGCCGATTACGAATTAATGCTGCGAATGTTGCATAAACACAAACTGAAAGCAACTTATATACCTGAAGTGCTTGTAAAAATGCGCACCGGTGGAGTTAGCAACCGATCACTTGCCAAGCGCATTAAAGCCAATATGGAAGACAGAAAGGCATGGAAGATAAATAACCTTAAGCCGGGGTTCTTTACACTCATTATTAAACCATTGGGGAAGATTGGGCAATATCTATAAGAAAATGAAAAAACTATTAATTCTTGCATTAATACCATTCTTGATCGAATGCAATTCAAAACCAAAAAAAATGGAAGATAAAAACACTTGGGATTCATATATGGCGATGTATGAAAAAGGTCCAGGCTCAATGGTGTACAATACAAGCTTAATAAAAACTGCACCTAATAAGGATATGCAATTTATAGTCATTACAGGAGTGACATTTAAGAATTGTACAAAGGATGGTCTACCTGAAAAAGATGAATTTGAGAATCTTTATAAAATCTCAGATGATGTACAGAAAATAATTGAAGAACTAACTCAAATAGCTTATGCTGGCTCGTTTACCTATCAGTGTCAGCGACTGGATTATATTTATGTAAAAGACACTACAGACATCAAAAACAAGTTATCTGAACTTTATAAATCGAAATACAATAATTACACGCCGTATATTAATATAAAGCAAGATATAAACTGGGAAGCTTATTTGCAATTCTTGTACCCAAATGAAGAAACTCAGGAATTTACTAAGAACCAGAAAATTCTTTCTCAATTACAGGCCAATGGAGATGATTTGACAAAACCAAGACATGTTGATTACTGGATATATTTCAACAACGAAACCGATAGAGATGCATTCAAAAAAATAATTATTAATGAAGGATTCAAAGTTGAGAATGAAGATAAATTAAATGATAATTCTGCCAAGCCATTTAAATTACACATCTCAAGAATAGACAGTGTGAACATCAACTATATAACGAAAGTCACCCTTGGCTTAAGAGATGCAGCAAAACAAACAAATGGTGATTACGATGGATGGGAAACTGTTATTATAAAATAATTGGTTTTTCTACACTTTTTGTTCAAAAACCCTTCAAAACTATTATTGTGCAATGGTAGCACGTACGCCAAAGCAGCGTATATTGGCACTTTATTAGAACTATGCCTATAGGTAGAAATCCCCTTGTATTTGGTTTGCACCCGGTAATTGAAGCGATAGAAAGCGGCAAAGAACTGGAAAAAGTGTTGGTGCAGAATAACCTACAAGGCCCATTATCGAAAGAACTGTTGTTCATGTTGCGCGACCGCAATATTCCATTTCAGTATGTGCCGGTTGAAAAACTGAACCGCATTACCACCAAGAACCACCAGGGTGTTATTGCGCACATTGCAGAAGTAACCTATCATAAAATTGAGAACCTGTTACCCGGTATTTTTGAAGAAGGTAAAACACCTTTGTTTGTGTTGCTCGACCAGATCACTGATGTACGTAACATGGGTGCTATTATACGTTCAGCAGAATGTGCAGGTGCACATGCCGTAATTATTCCTGCAAAGGGCTCCGCGCAAATAAATGAGGAAACCATGAAAGCATCGGCAGGTGCTTTGAATCTGTTACCTATTTGCCGTGAGAACAGCCTTGCTGAAGCCATTCACTTTTTAAAAGATGGCGGATTACAAATAATAGGCTGCACCGAAAAAACAGATAACCTATACACCAATGCTGACTATACTCTGCCAACCGTGTTGGTAATGGGTTCTGAAGGTAGCGGTATTTCTGGCGAAATATTGAGACTGTGCGATGCACAGGTTAAAATACCTTTAATGGGAAAAATAGAGTCGTTAAATGTATCGGTAAGTGCGGCAGTAGTAATGTATGAGGCAGTACGTCAGCGTTCAGTAAAATGAGAAGACGACATAACCCCGGAGATAGAAGAAAGAAACACTACCCAATGCTACAGCGGCACATTACGGGCACTGTAGATATGAAAGGCTCAGGCGCTGCATTTATTGTTGGCACAGGCCTTCCGAAAGACATATACATACCACGCGAACGAACGAATCACGCCTTGCACGGCGACACGGTGAAAGTTACCATTAAGGCTACCCGTCACCCTGAGAACAGGCCTGAAGGAGAGATAGTGGAGATATTGGAAAGAGGAAAAGTAACCTACAGCGGAACCATCCAGGTATCAGATGGACACGCATTTGTAATACCCGATAATTCCAAAGCCCCTTCGGATATTTATGTGCCGCTCGATAAAATAAACCATGCTAAAGATGGCCAGAAAGTTCTGGTGCATATAATAAGCTGGGAAAAAGAAGAAAAGCATCCACGCGGCGAAATACTCGAAGTGCTTGGCCAACCGGGCGAGCATATTGCAGAAATGAATTCTATTATTGAGGAATTCGGGCTGCCATTAAAATTTCCGCACAGAGTTGAAGAAGATGTTGCCAAGCTTAACAAGAACATATCGGACGAAGAAATAAAACGCAGACGCGACTTCAGGGGTATAACTACATTTACCATTGACCCTATAGATGCTAAAGACTTTGATGATGCATTATCGCTAAAGAAACTTGATAACGGGCATTGGGAAGTTGGTGTGCACATTGCCGATGTTAGCCATTATGTAGAACTGAATTCAGCTATAGATAAAGAAGCGCAGAAGCGTGCAACATCTGTTTACCTTGTTGACAGGGTAATACCTATGTTACCGGAAGCCCTTTCAAATGGTACCTGTTCGCTGAATCCGAATGAAAACAAACTTTGTTTTTCGGCTGTATTTGAACTGAACGACTTAGCTGAAATAAAAAGCCAGTGGTTTGGTAAAACAGTTATCAAATCAATCCGCAGGTTCCATTACGACCAGGTGCAGGAGATACTTGATGGTAAGGAAGATGCACTTTTTGATGAGGTGCATGTACTTAACAAATTAGCCAAAACCCTTCGCGCCAGGCGCATGAAAGAAGGCTCTATAGCATTTGAAAAGACTGAGATAAAATTCATACTTGACAATAAGGGTAATCCATTAGGAGTAAAATTTATGGAGTCCAATGATTCTCATAGATTGATAGAAGACTTTATGTTACTGGCTAACCGCAAGGTTGCTGAACTGGTCGGTAAAACGCCGCCAGCTCAAAAAGATGCAGAACACGGGCACCATAACAAAGACAAGAAAAAGAATGTGTTTGTATATCGTGTACACGATTCCCCGGACCCGGAGAAGCTGCAAAAGTTCACTGAGTTCCTGCGTAAGTCAGGTATTAAATCAACATTCGACAGGAGCACCAATATTGCAAACTCATTCAACTCACTGCTTTCAGATGCCCGTGAAAAACCATACGAGAATATTCTGAACCTGCTCGCCATACGCACTATGGCAAAGGCTGTATACACAACTAAAAATATTGGCCACTATGGCTTAGGTTTTGATTTTTATTCACACTTCACCTCTCCTATCCGCCGTTACCCTGACTTGATTGTACACCGGTTATTACAAGAATTCTTGATAACAGGAAAGACAGTCGATAACGTACATGAACTTGAAGACCTTTGTAAGTATTGTTCCAAAATGGAACGCATGGCAGAGGAAGCTGAGCGTGCATCGGTAAAGTACAAACAGGTACAATACATGCAAATGCACAGCAGCGAAGAATTTGAAGGACTCATTTCAGGTGTTACTGAGTACGGCTTTTTTGTGGAACTGAAAGCAAATAAGTGTGAAGGCTTCGTACGTGGCCGCGACCTTGCCGACGACTACTATATGTACGATGAGAAGAACTATTGCCTGAAAGGCAAAAAGTCGGGCAGCGTATATCAGTTAGGCCAAACGGTTACGGTAAGAGTTAAGAAAACCGACCTGATAAAGAAGTTTATTGACTTCGAATTGGTTTAAAACATATACCACGGAGGCACGAGAGCACAGAGAAGCACTAAGAAAATTCAAGTATGCTCGCTGTGAACCTAGTGTAATGGTTAAATTTAGATAGTGTTGATCTTCTTCAGGAACTCATCCTTGTAAAGCCCGCCAACAGGAACATCCTTATTGTATTCGAGTATAACCTTGGTATGATCGATAGATATTATTTTATCTATACGAACAATGAACGACCGGTGTACACGAACAAAACGATCTGCCGGTAGTTTTTCCTGGATACTCTTCATGGTAGAACGAATAATGTACTTACCGCTGATGGTGTGAAGCGTAACATAGTCCTTTAACGCTTCTACATAAAGTATATCTTTCATTACCACTTTCACCAACTGAAAGCTTGATTTCACAAACAGAATATCTTTCGATTCTTTGTTCTGAACCAAATGGTAAAGCATTTCATTTTGCTTTTTCAGCTTTACTTCTTCATTGAAACGATACAATGCAGTTTCAATAGTAGCACGCAGGTCATTCGCCTTAAACGGCTTCACCAGGTAACCAGCCGGGCCTGATGTATTTGCTCTGCCAATGCTATCTTCATCGGAATAAGCGGTAAGATAAACAATAGGCACCTGGAATTTTTTACGGATCTCTTTTGCCGCATCAATACCGGTCATATCACCCTTCAGCATTATATCCATCAATATAATATCGGGGGTTTTGTCTTCTACCATTTCAATGGCATCTTCGCCTTTTACACAATGGCCAACAACGGTATAACCAAGTTTGGTAAGGGTCTGGGAAAGGTCGCGAGCAATAATTACTTCGTCTTCAACAATTAATACGCTAGTTTTTTTCATGAAAGAAAGGGGTTATTTGGAGGATTTTTTAATAGCCGGGTTATTTGATTTGAATATGATAGAATATTTAGTGCCTTTGGCACCTGATGTCTTTTTAACTTCTCCGTCTTTTAACTGTGTAACTAGGCTATCAACCAATTGCAAGCCCAACGATACACGTTGTTTTTTACTGGTCTTTTGCTTTATGCCTACACCGTTATCTGATACTTCAAGCGTTACTTTTTTGCCTGTTTGCTTCAAGGTCACTTTTATCTTTCCTGTTTTTTCGTTCGGGAAAGCATATTTAATTGAGTTTGAAACCAATTCATTTACAATCAACCCGCAGGTTATAGCATGATCATAATCCAGGAATATGCGTGAAGTCTCACAATCAATAGTAATACGCTTTTGCGGGTCTGAATACGATACAAAAAGATTATGCGTAAGATCTTTCAGATATGAAGATATATCTATTTCTTCATCGGCCTCGGAATGATATAAACTTGAATATATAGAAGAAAGTGCATAGAACCTATTCTGGAACTCACGCATTACAGGCACCAGCTTAGGATCGGGCATTTGATTTATCTGCAAATTCAATATGCTCGTAATGATCTGCAGGTTGTTCTTAACACGATGGTTAACCTCTTTCAGCAACCATTCCTTCTCCTCTACCATTTTTTTAAGGCGCATTTGCAATACTTTATGCTCACTGATCTCCCACTGCAA
>DATHNG010000192.1:0-9190 GCA_035486275.1 Bacteroidia bacterium | reverse complement strand
TAAGCGCTTCTGCTAATTATTAAAGTCCATCTTTTCAGGTGTTTTTCTTATCTGCTATGAAACCGTATATTTGTATATAACCGTTAATCTAAAAACATCATGGCACAAAAAAAGCCAAACCCGCATAGCAGAAAAACAAGATACCAGCTTTTTACGGAATTGAAACGACTTAAAAGTATTCCAATAATTGCGGTTCAAGAAGAAAGTAAAGGACAAGGTACTCAAGCAGAGCAATTAGCAAGAAGTAAGAAACAGAGAGAAGAATCAATAAAAGAAGTACAAGAAGAATTTAATAAAAGGAAACCCGGTAAAAATGAATGTAGTGTGTTTGTAGTCAATAATGTATATGATGCAAAACCACCGTACACGGGCGGTATAATTATATGGAAGGAACAGAGGCCTCCTGCTAATAATCACGTAAGGGTGAAACAAGGTTCTTATGAAGAATGTGTATCATTTATGAATGAAAAATGTAAATCATAACATGAAAAAATTATTCGTTGCTATTTTTGCAATTTTATACTTCTCTCATTCTTTCGGTCAAAAAGTTGCACCTATTATTGTAAACGGGAAAGCGAAACTTATAGCTACCTGGAATAGTAAAACCTCAAAGAAAGCCATTAAAAATCTTTTAGATAATGGAGATACCTTAATCATGAAACTATGGCAGACTGTTTATATAGCGGTAAAACATGGTAAAGAAGAAACGGAGATTGAAAGAATTAGTGAACTTAACGAAGAAGGCGGTCTACATAGCGATAGTACCGTTATTGAAGTTTACGAGTATGATTTTGGTGATAATGGTGAAAAAGAAATAATTGTTGCATATTGTTCAGTCTTCAGCTTGCTACATGCACAAGTTTTTCGGCAAAGTGGCTCACTGGTAAAGCTAATTGGAAATTTTTCAGGGCAGTTTGAAATTAATCTCAATAAAAACATTATTAGTTTCCCAATTGGCTCACAGGGTATAAGTAATGATTATCTATATAAGGACGGAGCATTCTTTCAGCTTGCTTACCATGATCCCAATAAAAAATAAATCCTTCACTCCCACAAGTCGGTGACTTGTGGGTAAAAGCATTAACGGTTTGCAACCGTTAATTTCAAAGTGCTTCAATTTACAACAAAGTGATTTTTAACTCCTTAAAATAAGTTAGAAACTCTACTTACCTATTCCCATAAGTCAAAGACTTGCGGGAGCCTGGTAGAATAAAGATATAGTCAAGTTAATCTTTTAGGCAGCGTATAGAGAACCCGCGTGCTACATTGTTATAACTTTGTAGAAACTCAGCCTTATTAGTACCCAGACTATATGTATATACATATGTCGGAAGTTTATTTGTAACCGACCAAAAGCAGGTATATGAACCCAAGCCGTCAAATATACCATTGCCCGTGTAACCCGCAGGCAAGGCATTGAAACCACTACTGTTATCTCCATTCCACCCTATTGCGGTTTTCACTTTTTTAGCTGCCACTGCGTTTCCTCCTAAATAATTATTTAAGGTTGACCATTCCTTATCCGTTGGTACATGCCACCCTTGAGGAGCTATACCTCTACTATCATGAGCAGCATACCAATTATATAATTTCCCATATTTTTTTTCATTTGAAGCATCACCATTATAATAACACCAAGCTGGTTTACCATCAAGCCCAGCTTGATAAAATTCTTTTGGAGATTCTATTTCAGGTATTGGGTCGCCGTTTCTAAACTTACTTACATCAAGATTTTTACTAGTCCATATTTGAGTACCTATAGTTGCGGGAGAGTTAATGTCATTAGGGTTATTATAGTAGGAGAAAAAAGTGATATAAATTAAAGTGATTATTATTGTTTTCATTATATAGGTATTTATTCAAGCGTATAACTGAATGCTATCAAAAAACAAATTTAAAAAGTTTTGTGATATTTTCTTAGGGTAAATTAATCTCCGCTCCCGCAAGTCTGTGACTTGTGGGTAAAAGTAGCAAGGGTTTGTAACCGTTATTTTTAAAGTGATGCAATTTCTAATATGTGATTTTTAAACTCCTTAGAATAGTTAAAAACTTAATACCTATGCCCACAAGTCACAGACTTGCGGGAGCCTAAGTGGTGAATTAGTGAACTATTTAAGTTTCTCGCGCAGTATTTCTGCTGTGTAAGAAGTCTTGCTCTTTAGCAGATCTTCCGGCACACCCTGAAAAACCAGGTTACCGCCTTTCTCGCCACCTTCAGGGCCAAGGTCGATCAACCAATCTGCACACTTCATAACATCGGGGTGATGTTCTATAACTACTAATGTATGGCCCTTATCTACCAGCATATTGAATGCCTTCAATAACTTCTTTATATCATGGAAATGCAAACCTGTTGTAGGTTCATCAAATATAAAAAGCGTACTTCCCTCTTCATTTCCTTTTGATAGGAACGTAGCCAGTTTAATACGCTGTGCTTCTCCCCCACTCAATGTGCTTGATGATTGCCCCAATTGAACGTAGCCCATCCCTACATCTCTCAATGGTGTAAGTTTTTCAACTAATCTTCTAAGTAATGCGCTATTCATATCCTGGCTGAAGAAATCAATAGACTCATCAATGGTCATATTCAATACATCTGATATACTCTTGCCATGATATAGCACTTCCAATACATCATCTTTAAATCGCTTGCCATTACATACATCGCACACTAAATGCACATCAGCCATAAATTGCATTTCAATGGTAACCTCACCTTCACCTTCGCAAATATCGCAACGGCCACCGGCAACGTTAAATGAAAAGTGAGAGGCTTTGTATCCACGCATCTGTGCCAGTTTCTGATCAGCAAACAAGGTGCGTATTTCATCAAATGCCTTTACATAAGTAACAGGGTTAGAACGTGACGACCTGCCAATAGGGCTCTGGTCAACCATTTCAACTTCTTTTACTTTATCAGTTGCACCTTCTATTTTCTCAAACTTTCCGGCTTTTTCACCGGTATATTGGCCCAACATTCGTTTCAAGCCAGGATACAAGGTACCCTTTATAAGTGATGACTTACCAGAACCGGATACACCTGTAACTACTGTTAGCGCACCTGTTGGAAACTTAATGGTAACATTCTTAAGGTTATTCTCACGAGCCTTACAAATCTCAATAAAATTCTTTGCACTCCTTCTTTTCTTAGGTACCGGAATAGATTCTTTTCCGTTCAGGTATTGTGCAGTAAGGCTAACTTTTTCTAACTTCAATTCAGCCGGTGTACCCTGAAACACAACTGTACCACCATTTGTACCTGCCAGTGGCCCGATATCTATGATCTCATCCGCAGCACGCATAATATCTTCATCATGCTCTACCACTACTAGTGTATTACCAAGGTTGCGCAACTTTATGAGCACTTCAATTAACCTTTTGGTATCTCTGTGGTGTAAACCTATACTTGGTTCATCGAGCACATATAACGACCCAACCAAACTACTACCTAACGATGTGGCAAGATTCAAACGTTGTGATTCACCACCCGATAGTGTATTAGAAGGCCTGTTAAGCATCAAATACCCTAGCCCTACATCGCACATAAATTGCAGGCGATTCGTTATTTCTACATTCAGGCGCTTTGCAATTTCTTTTTCGTTCTTATCAAGTTTTTCAGGCAGGTTCTTAAAGAATGTGTAAGCCTCATCAACAGGCATTAAAACCATATCTGAAATAGACTTACCATTTATCTTCACATAATTAGCATCCTTTCGTAAACGCGTGCCACGGCAATCAGGACAAAGGGTTTTACCCCTGTAGCGCGATAACATAACACGGTATTGTATCTTATAACTCTCCTGTTCTAAATGTTTAAAGAATTGATGTATACCTTCAAATTCTTTCGTTCCGTTCCAGAGTATCGCCTTTTCTTTTTCGGTCAGATCCATATAAGGCCTATGGACTGGAAACCCATTTTTACGTGCATGCAAAATAGCCTGGTCCTTCCACCAGCTCATCTTCTCCCCTCTCCAACAAGCGATAGCCTCTTCATATAACGAAAGACTCTTATCAGGTATTACCAGGTCTTCGTCAATATCTATTACGCTACCAAAACCTTCGCAACGCTTACAAGCGCCAACGGGGTTATTAAAACTAAAGAAGTGAGCGGTTGGCTCATCAAATTTCATTCCGTCGGCTTCAAAACGGTCAGAGAAAGTGTGCTTATGGGTTTTCTTTCCTTCGGTGGAATCAACTTCGCATATTCCATTGCCCTCATAAAAAGCAGTCTGCACAGAATCACTGGCTCTACTTTTCAAGTCGTTCAGTTCTTCTTTTATTATCTCCAACCTATCTATTACTAATTTCATTTCCTCAGGCTTAAGCGCATGCTCTTTCCCTTCTATTACCTCATCAAGCCGGTATATCTTGCCCTTATGCTCAATGCGTGAAAAACCTTGTTGCAATAAAAGGTCTAATTGCTGACGAAGGGTACGCCCCTCTTTCAAATGCAACGGAGATAATATCATTACCGTAGTTCCTTCTTTCAGCGAAAGAATATGATCAACCACATCGCTAATTGTATCGCGCTTAACTATTTTATTTGAAATAGGCGAATATGTTTTGCCTATGCGGGCATATAGCAGCTTCAGGTAATCATATATTTCAGTAGATGTACCAACAGTGGAACGTGAAGTACGAGTAACCACCTTTTGCTCAATGGCAATAGCCGGTGCAACACCTTTTATATAATCAACATCGGGCTTATTTATCTTACCCAAAAACTGGCGTGCATATGCCGAAAGTGATTCAACATAGCGCCTTTGGCCTTCGGCATACAATGTATCAAACGCCAACGATGACTTGCCCGAACCCGACACACCCGTTACTACCACAAACTTATTGCGGGGTATAACCACATCAATGTTCTTAAGATTATGCACACGTGCACCCTTAATAACAATGTTCTTTTTCGAGTCTATCTTTTCTAAATCGGTTACAGTTGCCATACATTAAAATTCGCGATGCGAAATTAGGAATAAATCTGCGGCGGAGCGCTAAAAGAAAAATCCCTGTTTTAAGGCAGGGATTTTCAAAAACATTTCAATTACCCTTTATTTTCTGTTACCAAAAATACGTAACAGTGCAAGGAATAAGTTAATAAAATCGAGGTAAAGACTTAATGCACCATATACAGCCATTTTGCCAACTGTAGCATCGCCATTCGAACCTACTTGTGCGCCAATGTTCTTCATTTTCTGAACATCATAGGCAGTTAGTCCGGTAAATATTGCCACACAAGCAAAACTGATAATGTATTGCATTCCACTGCTATGCATAAACATATTTACAACGCTTGCAATAATAACACCAAGCAAAAGCATCATCAACAATGAGCCAAATTTGGTAAGGTCAGTTTTTGTGGTATACCCTAACACCGCCATTAAACCAAACATAGCTGCTGTAATAAAAAATACGCTATAAATAGAAGATGTTGCATAAACCAGGAATATCGAGCTTAAACTCATTCCCATTAAAAGCGAGAAAACTATAAATGTTATAGCCATTGCGCCATATGAAAGCTTGTTAAAGCCTGCTCCCATTAAAAGTACAAGCGCGAAAGGGGCAAATGCTGCCACCCAACCCATTGGTGCAAAACCAACTCTTCCGTTCGGGGCAACAGAATACATTATTGATGATAATGAAGCATCCGTTGCAAACAGGTATGATGCTAAGCCCGTAATAACCAAGCCAAGGAACATCCACGAAAACACCTTCGATATGAATGCTTTAGAAGCTACATCGCTGCTAACTGATTGAACATTTATAGGGTCTTGAAAATTAAAATTCTGTGTGTCCATATTATATTATTTAGTATTGAATTTACTTATGCAAATATACGTTATTTTGAACTGTGCGGAATGTTAAAAATCCTTAACAATCTGTTATTAATGTGAGACGAATTAATGCCCTAAATACCTTACTTTTATCTTAAATATCAAAACAATGAGCTTATCACGTTCGATCCATCAAAGACTGCTTCATCAACACGAAGCCATGCATGCCATAATATCAGGAATAAGCAAGGAACGAATGACTTACAGGCCGGCCCCTGAAAAATGGAATATTCACGACAATATTGTACACCTAGCAAAATACCAACCTGTATTTATAGAAAGACTTAATACGATGCTACAGGAAAACTCACCTGAATTTGGACGATACAGAGCAGAAGATGATGTTGAATTTGAAACCTGGCGCAGTTGGACCACTGATAAGCTATTTGTGAAGCTACAGCACCACAGACAGTCAATTATTGAAATTGTAAGCCCATTGGATAAAGACCAACTTAATAGGATCGGTATACACAAAAAATTCGGACACCTGACAATTGAAAAATGGCTTGAATTCTTTCTGTTACACGAGGCACATCACATGTTCACCATATTTCAACTGGCAAACGACCTAGATATAAAGGTTTAGTCCTTTTTATATTTTTTCTTTCTGCTTTCCCAGTACTCGGGGCCATAATCTATCATTATCTCCTCCCCTGCTTTTATATTCTCATACGCATAATATACAAAGCGCTTCTTTCTTGCGTCTGTTAACCAATCGGCATTAGGCTTAGGTGATGAATTGTATATAGCACCGGTACCAAATACCAATGCTGCTTTCGATTTTGCATCGTCCATATCTTTGGTCCAGCCAAAAATGTACTCCTGCAAAAGCCTTGGTATTTTATGCCAATCGCCCTTAAGTATTATAAAAGGGTCCTCTTCAAGCACTTCATTTTTCTTTATTGCCTTTGTGGCAAACATGCCAACCCCGTGAATTTTAGAGTTTCTTATTTCAATTTTAGGGTTACGGTAATACACATTCTTATCGTATCCGTTGGGGTAAAAAATTTTTCTTGCCATAAATTAGTATTCCCTCTGTTGATTATTGATTTTGCTCCACCCAGCTCTTTGCCTTAGTTAAAGCATTGCCAATACCTTGAATATTGGTTCCACCGGCAGTTGCATAAAATGCCTGCCCACCGCCACCACCTTGTATCTCTTTGCTGAATTCACGTATCAATGATGATGCGTTCCAGTTCTTTGCTTTTGTCAATTCATCAGACATTGCCAGGAAAAGGTTTGCCTTGCCATTAATCTCAGCACCTAAAATAAGAAACAGATTAGGCACTTCGCCTTTCATTTGAAAACAAAGATCCTTAGCCACGTCAGCAGAAAGTATATCAACCTTTTCAGCAACAAAAACAGTATTGCCTATCTGTTGTTTCTTAGTCAATAATTCACCTTTCAATTGCTTACCCTGCTCCCTTGATAATTTCTCAACCTGTTTGGTTAACTCTGCCGCATGTTGTTGCAGATCAAGTATTCCTTTCACTAAATTCTTTGGATTCTTTAATGCATCTGATGCCTGCCGTATTACTTCTATTTGCCCCGTTATATAATCTTGTGCACGTAATGCAGTTACCGCTTCTATACGACGTATACCGGCAGACACAGCGCTTTCAGTAAGTATTTTAAAATAACCTATTTGCCCGGTTGCCTTAACGTGCGTACCACCACAAAGTTCAATAGAGAAATTCTTGTCTATTGTTACCACGCGAACACTATCACCATATTTTTCGCCAAACAATGCCATAGCGCCAAGTTTTTTAGCATCGTCAATAGCCATTACCTGTGTTTCACACACTATATTCTCTCGTATTTTCTGATTCACTAAAAACTCAATATCTCTCAACTCTTCATCCGTAATTTTAGAGAAATGTGAAAAGTCAAAACGCAAATGGTCAGGGTGAACCAAGGAACCTCGTTGTTCCACATGCTTACCCAATATTTTACGTAATGATGCATGTAATAAGTGAGTTGCAGAGTGATTATCTACCGTAAGTATTCTGCGTTCAGGGTCAACAATTGCTTTGAAAGATGCTTTTACATCATCAGGTAGTGTTTCTGTAAAATGTACATTCAAATTATTTTCTTTCTGAGTATCCAATACTGAAATCCTATTCGTACCAAACTCCAGGAAACCTGTATCACCAACCTGTCCACCGCTTTCAGCATAAAACGGAGTTTTATCTAACACAACCTGGTATTGATCTTTGCCCTTTGCTTTTATTTTACGGTAACGAACGATCTTTGAATGTTCCTCAATTTTTTCGTAGCCAACGAACAAAGATTGCTGAGTGTCTATTACATTAATCCAATCCTCTTTATCAACAGTAGTTGCAGCACGTGAACGTGTTTTTTGCTTTTCAAGCGCTTCTTCAAAACCTTTTTCATCAATTTTCAAATCCCAAGATTTTGCCATTAGCCCAGTAAGGTCAACAGGAAAACCAAAAGTATCGTATAACTCAAACACCTGTTCTCCTTCTATTACTTTCTTATTATTTTGTATCACTTGTTGGCATATTGAGTCAATTCTTTTAAGTCCTTGCTCCAATGTACGTACAAATGCCTGTTCTTCCTCCAGTATTACTTTTTTAACAAGCTTCTCTTGCTTTACTATCTCTGGGAAGAAGCCACCCATTTGCTTTACAAGCACATCAACAAGGTTATATAAAAATGGCTCTTTTAAACCCAATGATTGATAGCCATAGCGTACAGCCCTACGCAATATTCGTCGTATAACATACCCTGCCCCTGTATTTGATGGCAATTGCCCATCGGCTATTGTAAATGAAATAGCCCTGATATGATCGGCTATAACACGCATAGCAATATTTATCTTTTCTTCTTCAGCAGAAAAATCAGTAACCTTATATTTTTTACCCGATACCTTTTCAATCTCTTTTATTAATGGCTGGAACACATCGGTATCGTAGCTTGATTTTTTGCCTTGCAATACCATACTCAAACGCTCAAAACCCATTCCGGTGTCTACATGCTGTGCAGGCAGCTTTTCCAGTGAACCATCTGCTTTACGGTTAAACTCCATAAACACAAGGTTCCATATTTCTATTACCTGCGGATGGCTTGCATTAACCAACGATTTACCGGTTATTTTTTTTCTGTCCTCATCGCTTCGCAGATCAACATGAATCTCAGAGCACGGGCCACATGGGCCGGTATCGCCCATTTCCCAGAAATTATCTTTCTTGTTTCCTTTTATTATTTTCTCTTCCGGTACATAGTTCAACCAAAACTTCTTTGCATCTTCATCAAATGCAAGGTTCTCTTTTTTATCGCCTTCAAAAACAGTTACATATAACCTGTCCTTTTCAATCTTATATACTTCTGTT
>DATHNG010000191.1:0-3041 GCA_035486275.1 Bacteroidia bacterium | reverse complement strand
CAAAATCAGAACGCCTGATCGTACCGGTTACCTTAAAACCTGCTATTGTCTTTTGATTGAACGGGTGAGTACCAATAGCACCCTTTGCATTCAAAGTAATGTTCTTGGTTACGTCCTTAACAGTAAGTGCACCTTCAAGCTTGTAGTTCTTATCATCTACTTTTTTAAACGAGCTGCTCTTGAACCTGATCTCAGGGAATTTTTCTGCGTTAAACATATCATCTTTCCTCAGGTGTTCGTTGCGGGTTTCGTTATGTGTATCGATGCTGTTCACTTTTGCAGTAAACTCTATTTGGGCATCAGAAAGGTCTTCTTTCGAGTTTGATACGGTCACATCAAAATCCTTGAATAAACCGTCTACCTCTGATACAAGCATGTGCGTAATACTGAATCCTACCTTAGCGTGAGCCTTATCTAAAGACCATTTTTGCGCTGTTGTTGTTTTTTCCGCTGTTTCCATTTTTGTTTGTTTTTTATTTATTTATTTATGTTATTAATTTTTCGCGTTGTTACCTGCAGGCAGGAATAAATTCTTATTACCTATGAACATTGATATCCAGAAAAGAGCAATTAGAACTGCCGATATAGGTTTCATGCCATGCCCTACTTCAACTGCCATTGCACCGCCCAGGTAAGAAAGAATGAAGAAGAAGCCGATATTTTTGGTCTTTGGAATAAAGAAAAGTATCAGGAATATTACTTCCATTGCTCCAAACAATTGTATGTAAGGGCCAAAACCACCTGCCGACAATCCTTTTACCATTTCAGGGTTTGATGTTAATTTCATTATTCCACTCATTAGTAACATGGCACCCGGTATAGCGCCTACTACTATTGATATTATATTTCTCGTTTTTGTTGTCATTTGTTTAACGTTATTAATCTGTTAGTAATTCAATTTGATGACGCAAACCTAAGTATATTTGGTATACAAAAGTTACCAATATACAAAAGTATACTGGTTTACCGGAATATACTTATAGTATTAACAAGGCTTTCCCGGCTCGCAACTATCTCCTTCTGAGGAGGCTACAGCCACAAATGGGCTTTCTTTTTTCCATTCGGCCCAGGCCTTTTCAAGGCCATCGAGAAAGGTTTCGGGTGTTGGGGCGCCCGATATGGCATATTTCCGGTTAAGCACAAAGAAAGGCACTCCGCGTATGCCAAAGCTATTGGCTTCCTCAATATCGGCCTTTACCTCAGCGGCCATTTCGTTGCCGGCAAGCATGATTTTGACTTCTTCAGCCTTCAACCCTACTTCTTCGCCTAACTTAATAAGCGCAGTATGGTCGCTCACATTCCGGCCTTCTGTAAAGTATGCCGCCAGTAAACGTTCCTTCATTTTGTCCTGCAAACCGTGTTTTGCAGCCAGGTGAATAAGGCGGTGAGCATCAAAGGTATTGACAGGTATAACGGTATCAAAATTATAGTTAAGACCCACTTCGGCGGCCATTTTTGTCATGTGCACATGCATCTCCTTTGAATAATCCACCGTCCAGTTCTTTTTCCCGGCAAGCATTTCGTGTATTGTTTTACCCGGTATGTACTTAGCTTCAGGGTCAAGCTGAAAGCTATGCCATATAACCTCTACATCATTTTTATGTTTGAATTGAGAAAGCGCTATTTCAAATTTTCTCTTCCCTATATAACAAAAGGGGCAAACCACATCTGACCATATCTCTACTTTCATTTTCAGTATAATTTATTACAAATTTACATATATTTGCTATACTTTTGTAACCAGTTACCTAAAGTATACCATATATGAAAGAGATGAACCATAGTGAATGTACCCGCAATCTTTTACCTGTAAAGGATGCGCTTGACATACTGGGTGGCAAGTGGAAGCTACCTATAATTGTTGCACTAACCTTTGGCAATAAACGCTTTAAAGAAATGCAACGCGAAATAACCGGCATTACAGCAAAAATGCTTTCAAAAGAACTGAAAGACCTGGAAGTGAACCAATTGGTAAAACGTACAGTGTATGATACTGTTCCGGTATCGGTTGAATACGAGCTGACTCCGTATGGCAAATCGTTGCAAAAAGTAATTGGCGAGCTTCGCACATGGGGCATGCAACATCGCAAAAGATTATTATCAAAAGCGTAATATATGAAGTGTGGCTTATTTATAATGCTGCTGGCTATGTGTGCTTCGGTACATGCACAGGACAGCATTTCGCCGGTAAAGAAAGATGCAAGAGTTACTATTCAGGGTACCCATGTATCAATGATACTGCCTAAAGGTTTTAAACCCGCCAAGGATTTTATAGGTATTGAAAAGGATGAGAAGACCTATATAGAAATTCTTGACCCCTATGAAAGTGACTATAATAGCAGCTCGGTTAATTTCTCGAGGCCTGCATTTGAAAACGAGGGAATGGATGTATTTACTTTCAAAATGACTACTATAGGTGGCTACCCTGCAAAATACGCTGGCATGAGAAATAGCAGTGGTTACCGCAAGTACGAACTGGTATTTGGTGATACTTCCTTTTCTGCTATGGTGCTTGGGCATTGCTCAGTTAACAACGACAGTGTTGCACGAAGTATTGAAAATGCTATACAATCTGTTAATTACGATAAAAAAGCAAAGATAAACCCATATACGCATAGCTATTTTAAAATGAACGACAGTGCATCTATTTTTAAGTTCAGTAAAATATCAGATAAGGTATTTAAGTACTCGCTTGCCGGAAAACTGAAACAAATTAAAGGCGAGGCCAACATTACCATTACTCCTTTTACTATTGATGCACCCATGACCGACAAGCAGATAAAAAAGACCATGGAAGGCATTTACAAACAAGATGGAATGACCGGCATAAAGGTTAAGAATGAAGCCGATACCAAAATAAACGGATATGATGCCTATGAATCGGAGGTATACGGCAAACTGAACGGAAAAGAAACACTTATATACCAGCTAACCGTTTCGAACAATGGCAATGCATTACTTATTATGGGTGTTACAAATACCGATATTGATACTGACCTTGCTGAGTTTAAAAAGCTGGCTTACACTGTTAATTTCAAGCC
>DATHNG010000190.1:0-17901 GCA_035486275.1 Bacteroidia bacterium | reverse complement strand
GTACAGTTACCAGGCTTTGTATTGCGCACCATTAACAGACTCATTGGCAAGCCAACTATGTGACTGCGGCCCATTATAACACAATGTTTTCCTGCTGTAGGTATATTATATCGGTCTAGCAATTGAATAACTCCGTAAGGCGTTGCAGGTAAGTAAGCCGGCATATTAAGCGCCATTCTGCCAACATTCTCCGGATGGAAACCATCTACATCTTTATCAGGAGAAATAGCATTTATAACCATGGCATCTGAAATATGTTTTGGTAAAGGCGACTGAACTATAAAGCCATCAAGGGTTTTATCATCGTTCAGTTTTTTAATTTCTGCCAATAAACTAGCTTCATCAATGGTATCATCAAGCTTTACTAGGGTAGATTTGAACCCGACTCTCTCACATGCTTTTATTTTACTGCCTACATACGTTTCGCTTGCAGGGTTATTGCCAACCAGCACAACTGCCAGGTGTGGAGCTCTTTTACCCTGGGCTAATATCTTGTCAACTTCAATTTTTATCTCGTCGAGTATAGCCTCTGAAACTTTCTTACCTTCTAATAATTGCATTATATTTTGATTTGCGAATAACGATTAACGAATAGTGAATTAATTATTGATTTTGTGCCAAGCATTTTTAAAAGCATCTGATTTTGATATTGGATTATAATCTATATAATCACGTCCTGACTTCACTTCTTTTAATGTAGCCAACAATTCTTTTGCAGTAAAAATAAAATATTCGGCAGGTGCCTCTAATAAATCACAATGTAGATTTACCAATATATAAATCACATCTTTTTTTACTGAATCTCTATTGATATTCCAGCAAATTGATTTAGTCCTCTGTATCCCTTTTACTTGAATAGACGTTTTTCTTCCATTTTTTTCAGCTAAAAGATCAATCGATTTAGTGTTGCCAAATGTTATTGCAACATTGAAATTCCTCCTAGAAAGCTCTGCCGCTACAAATAATTCAGCAGCAATACCAGTTTGGTTTTTATGTAATGGTGTATAATTCAAATCTCTTACTTGCCAAACGGCATTTTCCCACCCATCATTTTCATCATACCGGCCATAGCACTTTTGTTGTTCATCAACTTCATCATCTTGTGCATGTCATCGAACTGTTTGATGAGGCGGTTCACCTCCTGTATATTGGTTCCGCTACCGGTGGCAATTCTTTTTTTACGGCTGCCGTTCAGTATTTCAGGGTGCTCTCTTTCTTTAGTGGTCATAGATTGAATGATGGCCTCAATATGCTTAAACGATTTCTCATCAATATCTGCATCCTTTACAGCGCTACCCATTCCCGGTAACATGGCAGCAATGTCTTTTATGTTACCCATTTTTTTTATCTGCTGTAGCTGACCTAAAAAGTCGTTAAAGTCGAATTGGTTTTTAGCAAGCTTGCGTTGTAATCTTTTGCCTTCTTCGGCATCAAATGTTTCCTGTGCTTTTTCTACAAGGCTCACAATATCACCCATGCCCAATATCCTATCTGCCATACGCGATGGATAGAATACATCCATAGCATCAGGCTTTTCACCTGTACCTACAAACTTGATGGGTTTGTTTACCACTGAGCGGATAGATAATGCCGCACCACCGCGTGTATCACCATCTAGTTTGGTAAGTACAACGCCATCAAAGTCAAGTTTATCGTTAAATGCTTTTGCCGTATTTACCGCATCCTGCCCCGTCATACTATCTACCACAAAAAGTATCTCCTGAGGATTCAATGCTTTCTTCAGTTCAGCAATTTCATTCATCATCTGCTGGTCAACAGCCAAACGGCCTGCTGTATCCACAATAACTACGGTGTTCTCATTTAACTGTGCATGCTTAATTGCAGCTTTGGCAATTGCAACCGGGCTTTTTTCTTCTTCGTTTGCATATACTTCAACGCCTAATTGCTCGCCTAATGTTTTTAATTGTTGTATAGCCGCAGGGCGGTACACGTCGCATGCAACAAGCAAAGGCTTCTTACCTTTTTTGTTTTTGAAATAGCTGGCAAGCTTAGCCGAGAAAGTTGTTTTACCCGAACCTTGCAAGCCCGACATTAATATTACTGTTGGGTTAGCTGTAAGAGGAATAACGCTTTCGCCACCACCCATCAGTTTGGTAAGCTCTTCGTGGGTTACCTTAACAAGCAACTGCCCCGGAGATACTGCCGTAAGTACATTCATACCAAGGGCTTTTTCCTTAACGGTATCGGTAAATTCCTTGGCTATTTTATAGTTAACGTCGGCATCAATAAGCGCCTTACGTATTTCTTTAATGGTTTCCGAAACGTTAACCTCAGTAATGGTTCCCTGACCCTTGAGGAGTTTAAACGCACGGTTTAATTTCTCTGATAAACTATCGAACATGGCATAAAAAATAAGACTGCTAAGTTAAGAAAAATGAAAGTGCGGCCCCACCTAAATCCTCCCCGTTAGGGAGGACTTTATGTTTTCAATAATAGTATTTTATACTCCCTCCCCAATGGGGAGGGTAGGGGTGGGCTTCTTTATTCCTTCTTCGCAGCCAGCAAATACAGCACCGCCATGCGAATAGCAACCCCGTTTTCAACCTGGTCGAGGATGATAGATTGCTTGGAGTCAGCGACATCGCTGGTAATTTCCACACCGCGGTTTATCGGGCCAGGGTGCATTACTGTTATCTGTTTGCTGAGTGAATCGAGGCGCTCTTTGTTGAGCCCGTATTGCATGGTGTATTCACGCAATGAGGGGAAGTATTTTATATCCTGGCGTTCCATTTGTATGCGTAGCATATTGGCTACGTCGCACCATTCAAGGGTTTTCATAAGGTCGTATTCCACACGCACACCCAGCGATTCAATATGCTTTGGAATAAGCGTAGGCGGGCCGCATACCACAACCTCGGCGCCGAGTTTTTGCAGGCAAAATATATTCGAGAGCGCCACACGTGAGTGTAAAATATCGCCTACTATGGCTACTTTTTTGCCTTTCACTTCTCCATATTTTTCGCGTATCGAGAATGCATCGAGCAGGGCCTGGGTAGGGTGTTCGTGCGTACCATCGCCGGCATTTACTATAATGCTGTCTACATGCTTGGCTAAAAAGCTGCATGCACCGGGGCTCGGGTGGCGCATAACGATCATATCGACCTTCATCGCCAATATGTTGTTTATGGTATCTATAAGTGTCTCGCCTTTTTTAACCGATGAGGATGATGCAGAGAAGTTAAGTGTATCAGCCGAGAGGCGGCGTTCAGCCAGTTCGAATGATATACGTGTGCGTGTAGAGTTTTCGAAGAATACATTGGCAATGGTTACATCGCGCAGCGAAGGCACTTTCTTTATAGGACGATTAATAATTTGTTTGAAATTGTCAGCGGTAGAAAAAATGAGTTCAATGTCCTTGGCGGTTACGTCTTTGATTCCTATCAGATGCTTTACGCTAAGCGATTGCTCCATGTTTTCTTTTTATTCTTAATCGTTCAAAATAAGCCAAACTCTATCGTGACCATCTTCTTCCTTCCACTCCACCTTTACATTCTGCGATACTATGGTATCTACTCGTTTGCCAACATAGTCGGGTTGTATGGGCAGGTGGCGGCTGAAGCGGCGGTCTATCAGCACTAATAATTCTACTTTACGCGGGCGCCCGAAGTCGAGCAGGGCATCGAGCCCGGCACGTATGGTGCGGCCTGTGTGCAATACATCGTCTACCAGCACCACGTTCTTATCTTCTACAATAAAGTCCATGTTCATGCTCTTGGGCAGCACGGGCTGGCGCTTGCGGAAGTCGTCGCGGTAAAAGGTGGCGTCTAACTCTCCGAAAGGTATTTTGGGGTTTTTGGTAAGCTTGCTTATTTTTTTGTGCAGACGGCGGGCAAGGTAAATGCCGCGTGGCTGAAGGCCTATAATAACAGTATCCTTAAAATCTTCGTGATTCTCTAAAAGCTGGTGGCAGAGGCGGTCGAGAGTTATCTCCAGGTCCTGACTCGAAAATAATTCCTTTTTCTTCATCAGGGTTCAAAGATAATAAAAATAACAGTCGTCAGTGGAAAGTCGTTAGTTGTTAGGAAAATTAAATTTATTTGGGGCGGCTTTTGCTCCCTGCTTGCCTGAGTTTCCTAAACTCGTATCATTTGCAGCTAACCCGCGCCGACCTTTTGCCTAGTTCGAAGAGGATAAGGTCTTCGACAAGCTCAGACTGACGGGCGGAGTTGCGTTAGGGATTGCAGTGGAAACCCCGCAAGCACAGCGCGGAGTTGTAACGTAAAGCCCGACCCGAAGGGGAACGCCCAAATGCAATTAAGAATTAGGAATCTAAAGCCCCTTTAGGGGTTGGGGTAAAAACAAAAGGAAACCCACCCCTAATTTACACCTCCAAGGATGGGATTTAGAACATGAGACGATAAGAAACGCTTTCCCCGCTTGGGGAAAGTAAGGAATGGGGTAGGACAAAAAAAGGGGACCCAATGGATCCCCTTTCTTATAGTTTAGCGTTGATTACTCTTCGCTCTTACCTTCTTCTCTCGCTTTCTTTTCAGACTTTTCCATATCTGATTTCAATTGAGTCAACTCGCCTAAGTCGCCAAGGGTGGTCTTTTCTATAGAGCCCCTTATCTTCTTAACTGAATTGCGGGCGTCATTAGCTTCTGCCTTACGGGTTGCAGCTTTTTCTGCCTTTTCTTCAACCACTACGTCTTCTTTTATCTTAGTGTGAGAGAGTATGATCTTCTTCGATTCCTTATTGAATTCAATTACTTTGAAATCCAATACCTCTTCTGCCTTTGCAGGTACTCCGTTCTCCTTGATGATGTGCTTACTGGGAGCGAATCCTTCAACACCATAAGGTAACATAACGGTTGCACCTTTATCGGTCATACTGGTAATGGTTCCTTTGTGAATAGAGTTCAATGTAAAGATAGTTTCAAAGGTATCCCATGGGTTCTCTTCCAGTTGTTTGTGGCCAAGGCTCAATCTCCTTGTGTCTACATTCACATCAAGAACCTGTACGTTTATCTTATCACCGATCTTGGTAAATTCAGAAGGATGCTTGATCTTCTTGGTCCATGAAAGGTCAGAGATATGGATAAGTCCGTCGATACCTTCTTCTAATTCAACAAATACACCGAAGTTGGTGAAGTTACGTACGGTACCCACGTGCTGTGAGCCCTTTGGATATTTATCAAGTATGTTAGCCCAAGGATCCGGAGCAGCTTGCTTGATACCTAAGGTCATCTTTCTTTCTTCACGGTTCAGTGTAAGCACAACTGCTTCAGCTTCGTCACCAACTTTAAAGAAGTCGTGTGCGGTGCGTAAGTGCTGTGACCATGACATTTCAGATACGTGAATTAAGCCTTCAACACCAGGCGCTATTTCAATAAATGCACCATAGTCAGCTACCACAACGATCTTGCCTTTAACCTTGTCACCAACCTTAAGGTCGGCGCTAAGTGAATCCCAAGGATGTGCGCTAAGCTGCTTCAAGCCTAACTGGATACGTTTCTTTTCGTTGTCGAAATCTAATATTACCACATGTATCTTGTCGCCTAATTTCACCACTTCTTCAGGGTGGGTTATGCGGAACCAGGAAAGGTCGGTGATATGTATAAGACCATCTACGCCGCCAAGGTCAATGAACACACCATAGCTGGTAATGTTCTTAACGGTACCTTCAAGTACCTGGCCTTTTTCAAGCTTGCCGATGATCTCTTGTTTTTGTTGCTCAATTTCAGCTTCGATAAGCGCTTTGTGCGATACAACTACGTTCTTAAACTCAGGGTTGATCTTAACAACCTTGAATTCCATAGTTTTATTTACATACGCATCGTAGTCTCTTACAGGCTTAACGTCAATTTGAGAGCCTGGTAAAAAGGCTTCCATACCGAATACGTCAACAATAAGTCCGCCTTTGGTACGGCATTTTACAAAGCCCTTGATAACCTCGTTGGTAACCAATGCTTCGTTAACGCGTTCCCATGCACGTACAAAACGTGCCTTTTTGTGCGACAGAACTAATTGGCCGTTCTTGTCTTCTTGTTTCTCAACGTAAACTTCTACGCTGTCGCCTACCTTCAGGTCAGGGTTATACCTGAACTCAGAAAGAGGCACAACACCTTCAGACTTGTAGTTGATGTTGATCACTACGTCCTTAGATGTTTTTTCAACCACCTTACCTTCAAGCACCTGGTGCTCGCTGATAGAGGTTAATGTTTTTTCGTAAGCAGATGCCATCCTGTCGCGGTCAGCGGCAGTGTATTGATCTTGCTTTTTTCCAATGGTTTCCCAGTTAATTTCCTGGATTTCGGCTACTGGAGCCACGATAGGCTCGGTTGTTTCGCTCATTTTGTTTTTCATCCGTAAAGCGAGGTATTAGCTCTGCTTTTTCGGGTTGTTCCTGATTTACGGCTCTGTCAGGAGGGTTAGTATTGGTTACGGCCGGTAACTTTTTCCTTTTGTTTAAAACCTGATTTTAACCAGGTTTTTCATTAAGGGGTGCAAAGGTAGTGAATTTTTTGAAACGAATTACCTTATAAGACTAAGATTTAGGTTGAGATTAAGCCTTTTTATGGTTTAATATGTAGAATTTAAGGTAAAAACCTATGTGGCTTATATTTTAGAGATATTTTTCAAAATGAATCACCTATTATTAATTCTCTTGCTCTGTGTTCTCCAGCAAATCTTCTAATTCACTTCTAAATTTGCCCTGAATCAACTCACCGCTTCTTAGATAATCAAAAAACTCAGTATAATTTTCTGGGCTTAAAAAATGAAAAATATACTTTTGGTTTATATTTATTGATCTAAGTTCATCATTTAAGTCGGAGAAATGCTTACAAGCGTAGCGTAATTTAGCTCTATTTTCTTGAGAATCATCCTTGTCAGTTTTAATCTCTACAACAACAATAAATGTCATTTCATTTGAAACAATCTTGATGAAAAAATCCGGATTATAGCTTTGTTGCTTAGTATGACGGCCACCAATAGTGGTAATGGTATATTCGATATGATAAAATCCGCCATCACGCGATTTCACCCAACTGTCAATTTTTTCAGCATTCTCTTTTTTACAAAGCATCTCAACGAACCTTCTCTCCGGTTCTGATTTTGTGAAAAGAATATCGAGGGGTGTCTTAAATAAATGCGGATTGATTGATTTGGAAGAGCTTTTCAGAAATGTATCATCTTCAATTACTTGCTTTAGTATTTCCGAAGCTTCTTTTGGAAGCTCGCTTTCGAAATCATCAGTATAAAAAACTGTTGAATGGTGTCTCAGATTTCCAACAGCTAATGTTTCTCTTTCAATCTGTTCCGATGAAAGTTTTTGAGGTTCAGTTGCTATTCTTTCATTTACAACAGTTTTATTTTTCTTTCTCAGTAATGTACTGAACATTGATTCTATCTTGTATTTATTTTTAGCAACCAATCTATCACCCTTTATTCCAACCTTGTTCATTGATTCCCTAATAATCTTCTTTATTTCATTTTTTGGAGGTAGGTTATTTTTGGTGTACTCTCCTTCTGGTAGTTTTAATGTCTTCCCTTCCCATTCTCGAACCTTAAATTCATCGTGCAACTTATTTACTACTTCATCAATGGTGAATGTATTATATTCAATTGTAGTATTTTGCTCTCTAACATTTCCATGCAAATCAGTATACTCTGTATCCTTATCTGATTCTTCTACTTGTGCAATAAGTTCAATATAGCCTTTTGTATAGTCAAATATCTTTTGTGTTTTTTTAGAAAGTTTTTCCTTTTGTTTCTTCTCATAGAGTACCGTATATAAATCGAAATGATGTGATGCTCGCGCTCCTTTAGTAAGAATAGTGCTTTGAAGTTTCATTTCTATTTCAAGAATTTCATCAACAAGACCTTTTATGTTCCTACTCCAGGCATCGTGATTGAATACTGTAACCTTTGGCTGCGGAGTCTGATATTCTGGAGGAATTCTCAGCCCTCTACCAAGTACTTGTGCAATAAGTAGTTTCGAGTTAAATGCTCTATCTTCCCAGGGGACAATTTGAAAAACATTTTTCACATCCCATCCTTCTGTAAGCATTGAAACCGATACAATCCATTCAACAGGGTCATCTTTCTCATCAACCCTTAAAAGTTTCGTAACATTGGTTCTATGGTCATAGTGGCTCGTAACGATTAAAACTTTCTTTTCGGCCTTTTCTCTTGGTATTTTTTCCTTTTCAACCAAAAAATCTAACACTTCTTCTGTTAGCCGTCGTGCATTTATAATATCCTTTGTTATAAGAATGGTTAACGGTTTAATTCTATGATAGTATGATTTATTTTGCTTATGATTGTGATATATTTTTTGAAGTTTCTCACCTGTATCAGTTGAATCATCTTTGCTTACATATTCTACTAGTTTCACCATCTTATCATCTACTGCTTCTCGTAGGGAATAACGATAAATTACATCATTAAAGTAATCATCATTAACATAGGCTGTTCCAGTAAGACCTAAAATATATTTGAAATCATAATCTGAGTTTTCCAAAAACTCCTTCCATTTCTTTATATCCCTATCCCTCCCTTGAACCTCATTAAAAATATGGTGCGCTTCATCATTAAGCACTAACACTGTTCGTCCCTCACCTTTAATACTTTCCCGTATTGAGGAACCAGTCTTGTCATAAACAGCGTGTATATTCTCAATACAAATGTCGCCATCTTTTATAGTCTGAGTTGCCTGGATGATTCGTGGATTTTTATATTTACTATTTTGGGGTATTGCTAGTTTTAATTGAGAATCACTTGTGAGATTATCAAATTTCTTTTTCAAGCCTTTTTCGATTGTCAATGATGGGCATAGCACGAGAACTTTATCAACCAGTCCAAGCCCGAGCATAATTTGGGCAATCCCGTATATAACATAGCTTTTTCCGGTACCTGTAGCCAAGTCAATATTTCCACTTAACTTATTAGGCAATTGAAGGTTTCCTACATATTCCTGTACATCTTTATAACGTGTTCTTAACTCTACATTAGCACTATGCTTCCAGTTTTCTGTGATTAAATCTTCAATATTCGTGTATCTTCCGGATGCCATATAAATGATTGAACATCTTATAGCTTCCTTCTGATATTCTCGATTATTGCACAGTATATCAAGAAACCTATCCCATTCATCCAGTTTTAGAATCAATGGATTGTATGTTTTTGAAACTTGAAGGACAAGGTCTTTAGTTTTATATGTTTTAATTTCTTGCATCATTTTATTTTTAATTCTTCTTTGAATTCATTGCCATAGATATCTACATAAACAACCATTATTCTTTTCCCGCATTCTTTTGTTGTAAAAGGCGGCAGTATAATTTCCTTTTGCTGTTTCAATTGTTCAGCAAAAACATCTAATTGATTTTCAACCTTCGCCTTTTTCGGAAGCAAGTCCTCAGCGAAAAAATAATGGCCCATTTCGAATTCCTTACCATTATAGTTCAAATCTAAAAGAACCATTGCAAGCGATTCAAAATTTTCCATATCATGCCCACTCTCTTGCTCTGTGAAATCTGAAACGAACTTTTTTATATGAAGCTGGACTTGATTCTTGGACACATTTAACTTACTTTCAACCTGCGGTTGTCGCATAAAGTGAAACCCGATTGCATCCTCAAGATCATTAACATTACTTTTACTTTGGGGCTGTCTATATTTCTTGAACTCAGCTTTATGAAGCTCTTTGATGACATGATATGGAACTTTCAAGAAATAATATTTAACTTTCCCGATTTCGAAATAATCACTAACAAAATCAACATAATTAGCTGGAGCTACTATATAAAAGCGATTCCCTATACGTGTTCCAATATGTGAATGAAGGTCTTTAATGTAATCTTCATCAACAGAAGCATCTCTAAATTGCCAATAAGGATATATTTGGCAATAGTATCCGTCCTTTTTTTGACCGTCTATATTTATTCCATTAATCTTTTTATCAAGCTCTTCTATTTCAAAAAGATTGCGAACAAAACCACAATATTCATTTTGTTTTAACTGAAACACTTTTTTTAAATCATAATATCCTGTATTTACGGTAATGAATGATTTTGCCAGCTTACCATATTTTATTTTAGGATTATCAATATGTTTACTATTTTGAATATTCAATAAACGTTTTTGAATCGTGTAGAAGGATAATTTACCAATGTCGCAAGTAATCCATTTTCTATTTGATTTTTCTGCCACCGCAGCGGTTGTACCAGAGCCTCCAAAAAAATCCATCAATAAGTCACCTTCTTTTGTAGCAGTATGAATTACTCTATGTAATAACTGCTCTGAATTCTCAGTAGGATACCCTGTTTCTTGAGAATAACCTGGGATATCGGTCCAATTTGCATCAACTGTTTTATCATCATCAAATTTAAAACTTGGCACATAATCAACTGGTATTAACTTATTCCCAACCTTTTTCATAATACCAGATTGCAAGCCCTTTTGACTTTTGGCTAAGTACATTACGCCTTTTTCATACATTTCATCAATTTTTGGCTGGACAAATTTCCAATGAGTATCTCCAGGTGGAAGAAGAACAACTTTTTGCCCGTTGGGGTCAATAAATGTACGTTCTGGTGGGTTTCGCTTTCCCTTCATTAACATATTCGTTCCTTTTGCTTCATTACCATATCTTTCTCTTTTAAAACCTTGAAAAAAATAATTCTCAGAATTAGCATAGAAATAAACTGTGTCTGTTGCAGTACTATACTTTTTTGTTCCTCCCAATCGTTGTTTGCCTCTATTAACAAGAATCTCATTTACAAAATTTGCCTTGCCAAATATGTCATCAAGTATAATTTTTATGTAATGCCCAAAATTGAATCCTTGCCGTACCATAATAACCCCATCTTCCGCCAGGATTTCTTTTGCAACAATTAAGCGCCTTCTGACAAATTCAACATATTCTGCACCTTTAGTTTTTGCGGTATATCCCTTTTGTCCCTTATTCCCATCGTATTCATCACCAGTTCCAAAGGGAGGATCGATATATATTAGTTTTACTTTACCTTTTACTTTACCCCTTATTAATTGATATTTGTTTTCATAAATGGTTTTAAGAAATTGTAAATTATCCCCAAAGACAATTATATTCTGCCAGCCATCCGAGAATGGTTTACGGTCGCCATTAAAAACTTTTTCTATTTGAAGTGGAACTGGGAAAACGCCATCCTCATTTGCAAGGATATCCTCTTTTCTCATCTTACCCCCATACACTAACTCATATTCTCTCTGCTTTACAGGGAATAGCTTATATTTTAAATCTTCGGGAATAGGCTCTCCTTTTTGGAGAAGCTCAATAATTAATTCTTTTTCCTGCTTACTTACACTATTCATGGTTTCTTGTGTTACCAGCCACAAAAAAACCTGCGTGGGACATTCTACTTTTCCGTAACTAAGGTACTGGTATACCCACAAACGAGGAAAGCAAAAGCCCACGCATTGCGTGAGCGTTCCACTTATCTCTCGTTTGTTTAAAAATTACCAGTTTTTAGTTACAAGAATCAGCTAAACGCAAATTTTTATATGTCTTTGTTCGTTATTCTATATTGTTATATTTTATGTTTATCCTCCAAAAATAGCAATTCATTTATATAATGGGTAGTTGATAAAATCGAGCCTTTTTTGAAAATGAAAAATGGGGTTGGTCTAAATTTGCATACATAGAAAAGTAGTTTTAATACCTCACCCTGCCTTTTTCTTGCCAAGGAGAGGGTAAGCAGATGCAATAAACATCAACTATGAGATTATCTTTTTACATGCAAACAGAAATGATTAAAGTTAAAGAAGTGGAATTAGAAATTTCCTCTCCTATTTCAAGGAGAGGGATAAAGGGTGAGGTCGAAGAGGGGTGGGGTTACAAAATGGCAAAATTTTCACCAATTTTTATATTGATTACCAGCATGTTGACGGGTTACAAATTCAAAAAGTGTAACCCAACCTTACGCCTGCGGCGAATTTTAAACGGCGTAGCCCTCACGAATTCAATTGAAAAAAATGTGATATGAGTAATTTTGAATGCTTAATTTTGAATGAAGGCCCTTTATGAAAATGCCTGCGGCAAAATGTTAAACGGCGTAGCTATAGAATTGCGGTTTACCTATAAATGAATTATCTTTGTGTTAAATTCAATATGTCATGAAAGGAATAACATTCATTAAAGATGAAACACATAACAAACGACTGGTTCAGATAGACTTAAATACCCTGGAAAAGTATGAGGAAAAGATGGAGGATTTGTTTGATGTAATAATTGCCGAATCAAGAAAAGATGAAGAAAGTGTAAGCTGGGAAAAGGTAAAAAAACAGTTGAAAAAGAAAAGGCGATAATTAATGTACCGCATTATTTTTAAAAAGAGTGCCATTAAAGAATTGCAAAGACTTCCGGCGTTTGCAGTTAAAAATATAGGAAAGGCTATTGATAAGCTTGCAGAAACACCCAGACCGGAAGGAAGCAAAAAATTAGTTGACAGTAAAGAAGATATGTGGCGCATACGAGTGGGTGATTATCGTATATTATATGTTATTGAAGATAAAATTCAGATCATTGACATTAGGCGAATAGGCCACCGCAAGGATATTTACAAGTAAACCTGATTTGTAAGACTACCACAAAAAATAGGGGGTTTCTGTTTTTTGAACACCTGAAACCCTCAACACTTTGCAAACCAATACATTATAAAATAAAAAGGGCCCGAAAACAGAAACCCCCTGAAACACCCTGGCTGCCGGAGGCAGAATTTTAAATGCTTAATGTTGAATTATGAATTGATAGAATACTTTAATTCTTTGCGGTCTTTGCGCCTTTGCGAGAAGGGATTTTGCCTTAATCTAAAAAAATATGCTTCGACAAGCTCAGCATGACTTAATCTAAACCTCAATCAAATCCCCTTGAACAATAATTTCCTTAAGCGAATTATATAAATGATCCAGGTCCTGCTGGGAATTAAAAGCCTGTATGGTGTATCGTATAAAATAGGAGCCGTTCTGCATCATAACAGGTATCTCAATCTTATATTTATCAAAAAGCAGGTCGTGCAGTTTTTCAGGTGCCGAAGTCTTGATTGGTATACTGCACATTTGCCCTAAAAACTCATCGGTAACAGGGCATAAGGGCTTTGAACCAACCAATTCGCAAAAGCGGGCATAGTTCTTTTGTGCCAGTTCTCTGCAGGCAGCAGCAACGGTCGGCCAGTTATTTTCTTTTAAAAACTGTATGGCTTTAGGCACGGTTAAATAAGCAGAATAATCACTGGTGCCTTGTTTTTGATGGTAGTCTAAAAACTGCGAGTGCGATGGAGTAAGGCTATCATATCCCCAGCTTATAACAAGCGGGTCAAGCATTTTCTGAAACTCCTTTTTTACATATAAAAATGAACAACCTTTAGGTGTACACATCCATTTATGGCATGCACCGGTATATATGTCGGCTTTCAATTCTGCAAGGTTTAAAGGTATATGTCCTGCTACGTGCGCCCCATCAACAATGGTCATCAAGCCTTTGGCTTTGGCAATTTCGCAGATCTCTTTTACTGGCAATATCAATGCTGTGGCACTGGTTATCTGTCCTATAAAAACTACTTTGGTTTTATCTGTCAGCCCTTTAAAAAAATCATCTATGATCTGTTCTTTACTAAGCACCGGCAATTGAATGGTTTGCCTCACATATTTCGCTCCGGCCTTTTTGCAGTAATAGTTCCAGGTACGGTCCAGCGCACCATACTCTATGTTCGTACTGAGCACTTCATCACCTGCATTTAATTTCAGGTTCTTAGCAACTATGTTTATAGCATGCGATGGATTTAAGGTGTATACCACATCGTCAGCATTACAATTTACGTATGCCGCAAGTGCTTCACGCGATCGTTTCAGGTATTCCGGCCCGGTTCTGGTAAAGAACAATGAGGGTTCTGTTTCAAGTTCCAGTTGAATACGTTGGTATTCTTCAAAAATGGGTCTTGGGCATGCACCAAATGCGCCGAAGTTTAAATAGGTTATGCTTGGGTCTAACAGAAACTGCGATTTTAAATTTGCTTGCATACAAGAGTGAATAATGTTACAGCAAATGTGGTGAAAAAGACCTTAGGGTAAGTATATAGTATGCGGGAGAAATTCAGCTCTTTGCTTACAGAGGAAGTGTCAACAACCAGTCTATGGCTTCCTGTTCATCAGTAAAAGCCTTGAACGGGTATTGAGGTTTATTATAAATCGCTACAAATTCAGCAACGCGTTTATATAGGTCGTTTTTTACCAGTAAAGCTCTACCCCTGAAAAGAGGCATGTTGGACATGTCATTTATCAAACGTTTCCCTTCATTAGTTAAGGTTACCAGATTCCTTGCATCGGCAAACGTAACATAAGGCTTATGGCCACTCAGTTTTTCGGCACACATAATAAGTTCTTTTACTTCCGGAAAGCCCAATTCAATTCCTTGGGAATAGGTATAGTAAACAATAGGCGCTGTATATTTTACACTAACATAAGGCAGTGTAATTTCATCCATTGGCTTGATCATATTTTCTCTTCATTAATTGTAGGGTGAATTAACAAAATAGACTATCCTCATTAAAACACGAAATAACCTAATGGCAAAACCATAAAAATGTTTTTTCGTTCAACCGGCCGATTTTATCGGTGAGATTCCTCCGGATGTTTTTTATTTGACAAATGTTATAGCGGTAAGAACTTAGTAATTAGCTGGTTGACTTACTTTGGCCCCACCCTTAATAGCGCATTTTGTTTTTGTGCCTGCTCTCTTTGGTATTCCGACCGGCCAAACTTCCATGAAACAATGAACCTGAATTTTCTTTGATCCTGGTAATCAACATCAAGGATATTCAGGCCCGGGCTTACTTGTAAATTAGTTGTTTTCAGCCCCATAAAAATATCGGAACAATTTATTTTCAGGGTTAATTTGTCATCAATAAAACTCTTACTTAATCCAGCTTCTGTGTAAGATACCGGGTAGGTATAATTAAACACATTCAGATTTGAGGAAGTATAATTAAAAGCAATTTCAGCCTTCCATCCTTTTTTCAGGTTTATCATATTCTCTGTTCTTATCACAAAGGAATTATTTGATTTGGCATAACTGCTATTATTATAGCTGCCGGTATAGAAGTCGTTATAATACATGAACGAGGTAGTGGTGTTCCACCACTTGGTAATGGGTAAACTAGCCGAAAGCATAATGCCGTAAGTACTATAAGTTCCAATATTTACCGGCATGGTATATATAACATCTGTTGAACCATTCTGCTGGTAGGCATTACTTATTACATTGGTTAAATACACATGCCATATTGTTGTGGTAAGGAACTGCATAAAAGTATAATCGAACTCATAGTTGTCGCTTATTTGTGGCAGTAAGGCAATGTTGCCTTCTGAATAAGTATACGGATTCATTACAGTAATAAACGGATTCAATGAACCATAATCGGGCCGATCGATACGACGGGTATAGGAAATAGAAAAAGTATGGTCTTTTGATAAATTCCAGTTTAAACTTGCACTGGGGAAAAGGTTAATATAGTTGCGTGTAAAACTGGTATCGTGAATATATTGCATTCCTTTATCCTGTGTTTGTTCTGCACGTAATCCGGCCAGAAAGTTTATCTTTTCACTCAGTTTTTGCGAATAATTTAAGTATCCGGCAAATACGTTTTCCGAAAAATTAAACTGGTTTGATTTTGTAGTATCGGCAATATTTACACCATTAATACTATTATAAAATGCCGCATTATTACTCGATTGAAACAGGGTTACCAGCACGCCCATATCGAGTTTGTTATTTTTGCTTAGTGGTTGGGTATAATCGAGTTGATTTAACAAAAGTGGCATATTATTTAACTGCGAAGAACTGGTGAGGGTGGAAGGCCTTAAAAAGTCTCCGTTTGCGTTATAGTAATAAGCGGGACTTTGCTGGTTATCGGTAGATCCATGTTGAGTATAATCTATGTCTATGGCCAGTTCTTTTCCTGTTGAATCTATTTTGTATTTATAGTTCAAATCGTACTCCAGGTTCCATGCATTATATTGCCTGCTGTTGGTAGAGGCAAGGCTGGAATCAACTTCAGTTGCCGGGGTATGCATAATTGTATTATCATAAGTATGAATGTTTTTCTCGAGTTGCGCATCTCCCCTTACAGAAAAACTAAATGTTTGTTTATTGTCTGGGGTAAAATCAAAGCCTGTATTGGCAAACGAAACTGTACCCTGGTAATTGGCAGGAATATTTTCGTTAAATATTTCTTGGGTTGTGTTGCCCGAAAGAAAGCTGGTTGTTACTTCATGCGTTTCGTGGTTGTGAAAGTCATTCACATTGGTAAGAAAAAAGAAATTCCAATTTTTTACCCTGTAATCAATATTAAGATTCGTCGCTCCTGCTGCATAATAGCCCTGCCTGTATGTACTGGTAAGCATGCCATTCAAGCCCATGTTCTTGTCTTTTTTCAATATTATATTTATAACAGCTTTCCCTTGTGCCTGGTACTTAGCCGAAGGATTGGTTATTACCTCTATGCTCTCTATCTGACTACCATCAATACTTTTCAGAAAGCTTGCAAGATCCATGCGTAGCGGTTTGTCATCAACCAATATTAATGCACCACCTTTGGCAAGCACACTTATGTTTCCATTATCGTCGGCAGTTATTCCGGGCAGGTCGTTCAATACTTCGAGGGCTGTTTTACCGGTCGCCAGAATGCTGTTCTCCACATTATAGATAGTCCTGTCTTCTTTCCTTACCACAAACGGTTTATCAGCTTTTATACTTACACCTTTTAGATTGTTACCAGCGTTCTTTAATTCTATGTTTTGCAGTAATGTTGTTTTGGTGCTATCTACTTTTATGAGGGCACTGAATTGAGTTACGTAGCCCGTTACTATGGTTTTAAGTAAATAGTTACCTGTCTTTATATTTACAAATACATAAGAACCGGAATCATTAGCCAATACTGATCTTATAAATGAAGTATCTTTTGCATTCATTAAGCCCAATGCAGCATAGGGAACGGCGGTTTTTGTACTATCGGTTACCTTGCCTTTAATGGTAGTTTGTGATACAACATTTTGCCCAATTATCATGGCGATAATGCAAAAACAAAAGCGCGTAACTACCTGGTTATAATAAATATGGGGCATAATGAGGAGTTAAAAGAAGAACTGAAAACATGGCAATATATTGTTAATACAACCATGTTTTCAATTCGTTCGTTATAAAATTTATTTATTTACAACAACTACCAACCGGAAGCCAATATATGGCGATGGATTTGTTTCACCTGCATATTCATCAGTAGCGTGTAACATTATGTGGTCAACATCACTGTTCCAGCTGCCTCCTTTAGTGCCTGGTGTGTACCCCTGTGCAGTCTGCACATTTACCATTTCTGCCGCATTACCACTCATGCAATATAATCCTAATGAATTAGGGTTATACGAATATACGGGGCATGTATAAATGTTTTCGCCAATTATATAACCAGCCGTAGTATAAGCATTCTTATAAGGGGTCTTGGTGCATTCCCTCATACTATCGGTACTGCCCGTATATTTCTTCAGGCAAAAGTTAGCAAGGAAACAGCCATCTTTATTCTTGCCCTTATCTTTTCCACTTGGTTTATAGGTACTGTTAATACTGGCTGTTCCCCATGGATATACTGAGTCTTTATTGCAAGAACTTGCGGCATAATCCCATTCAACATCGCTTGGTAGTTGCACGGTTACTTTAATGGTTTTATTTTTATGTTCAAGCCACGCATTAGTACCGTCAGTTATCCATCTGCAATACATTTCGGCAGCCTGCCTGCTGATACCCACAACAGGGTAATCATTAAACCGTGTATCGGAAAAATAATTCTCAGTCATGTATTGCCCGTATGGTAGTTCAGTATGTTGTTTCCACAGTTTCTGATCAGGCTT
>DATHNG010000189.1:0-18876 GCA_035486275.1 Bacteroidia bacterium | reverse complement strand
TCCAACTGTTTATGCACTAAATATTGATCAAAGTGGCAATATATGGGTTGGTGGCCAGTTTACAACTGCCGGTTCTATCAATGCTAATAACATAGCCGAATGGATTCCAACCGGAACCGGCACTGGCACATGGTATGGTTTGGGTTCAGGAACCACCACCACCACTCAAGGTGTTTTAACGGAAGCTTATGGTAACGCATCAGGATATTACCAGCAATTTAGTGAGGCTCCCGGTGTTTTTTCAATTGTTTCCAACGGTAGCACTATTTATGTTGGTGGAGATTTTGCTTCGGTAAATGGTACAGGCACCAGTGTTGCATATAACCTTGCTCAGTGGACTGTGTCAGGTGCAGGTACTGGTACATGGTCATACGTTGGTACTGCTTCAAACCATCAAGGTGTTCAAGGCCCAAGTTTTGATGGCGCTGAGGTAAACGCATTGTATTATTCTTCTCCATTTTTATATATTGGTGGAGATTTTCAGGATGTGAACAATAGCGCTCTTGAGGTTAATAATGCAGCTATGTGGTCCGGGGCTACATTTGCTGAAATGCCTACGGGTAGTACTCCTGGTTTTGATCCCGCTTTTTTTACTGCATATGCAATAGCCGGATTAGCTGGTGTAGGACCTAATGATGCAGGGGTGTTATATATGGGTGGCTACAATACTCCCAATCCCTATACAGCTAGTATGACAGAAGTAAATAGTATAGTGCAATGGGGCGATCCTGATGTTATTTTACCAATAAAGATACTGACATTCAATGCCCAGTATAACCCTGATGGTAACGTTGTAAATTTAAATTGGGAAACTGCAACTGAAGTAAATAATAAAGAATTTACAATTGAAAAAACTCTGGATGGAACAAATTGGGCCTTTGTTGCCAATATTAAAGGATCCGGCACCAGTAGTATACCAATAAGTTACACCAGCATTGATGAACAGCCATACTCAGGTACATCGTATTACAGACTAAAACAAACTGATTATGATGGTAATTTTACTTACTCTGAGCTAAGACCTGTTACTATAGGTATTCAACAAAATAAAGTGGAAGTTATTCCAAATCCTGCCAGAAACTATACGAACATAATTTTCGGAACATCGGAACCTGGTGATGCAGTGCTTGCTTTGTACGATTGTACCGGCAGGCTTATATATAGCAGGCAAATAATAACAGTTAAAGGAGTAAACTCCGCTGAATTGGAAATATCTAATTATACCAATGGGGTGTATTTTGTAACACTAACAAGTGAATTACAAAATTATACTGATAAACTTATTATCAGTCACTAAGAATAAAGCGGCAATTTGAGCAAAAGAATTGCTGTTGCATATCAAGTAACTGGCAATATATTTCTGTAGTTAAACAGCTACTGATTTTTTTTCAACAATAACTTTCCATTATTGTGTTGATTTTCAATTATATTGGTGAAATTGTCCATCAATTTAAATTTCAGGTGATATCTATTTGTAACTAAATAAATTCTTCCCCGTAATAGATTTTATAATCCGTAATAGAGTTCATAACCTTTAATTACCTTACAATGGAAATAATATACTCTTCTCCCGACACAATAGAAAAGGACTCAGTTGCGATGTTGCATTTTCCGCTTGACGAAGTTCTTCGAACAGAAGATGAAATGAAACAACGGAGAGCTGATGCAGAAAGAGGAATGTTACTTGGTAACCTTTATAAAAGTAAGGTAATAATAATATTTAAAGACGGTGAAACAGTTAAACAGGTTGAAACTACAATTTGGGCATTAACTGATAAAAGGATCATTTTAAAAACTGGAATGGGTATACCACTTCACCGTATTATTAAAATCAAGGCATAGATTCTGCTTTCTGATTTTCCATTCAACTAAAAGTTTCATATTTGTAATATTAAGTGCAGATAATGAAACAAGTAATTGTTAAGTAAGAATGGAAGAACCACTAAGAGTTATTATTACAGGTACAACAGGAATGGTTGGTGAGGGTGTTTTGCATGAATGCTTAAATAGCCAATTAATTGAGGCTGTACTTATTGTTAACAGAAAACCGTTAGGTATTACTCACCCTAAACTAAAAGAGATAATTCATTCCGATTTTTTTGATCTAACTGCCATAGAAAATCAACTTACGGGTTATAATGCCTGTTTCTTTTGCCTTGGTATTTCTTCGGTAGGGGTTAGTGCTGATGAATATTATAAGATCACTTATACGCTTACACTTAATTGGGGGCAAGTACTTAGTAAAGTAAATAATAATATGACCTTCAGTTATATTTCAGGCGCTAATACTGATAGTACAGAAAAAGGCAGAAGCAGGTGGGCAAGGGTGAAGGGCAAAACAGAAAATGATTTGATGAAATTGCCGTTTAAGCAGGTTTTTGGAGTGAGGCCGGGTTTTATAAAACCTACGCAAGGGTTATCAAACGCTCATTCTTTTTATAAGTACGTAAACTGGATGTATCCGATTGGCCGGGCTTTATTTCAAGGTGGTTTTTGTACACTGAAAGAACTTGGGCATGCTATGATAAATAGTGCATACAAAGGCTATTCTAAAAATATAATTGAAGGAAAAGATATAATAGAACTGGCAAAATGAACGACAATACACTAGCGTAGCCCCTATTATACTTAAGTAAAACCAGCCTCATTTTGAATAATGCAATGACTTTAATATCATTTCATTGCATATATTATTATTATCTTAGCACAAATTACTCATAAACCATGCGATTATTAGTAAGTAAAATCAAAGAAAAGTTCATTGAGGGTGCATTGATTTTACTGGTGCTTACTTTTTCTGCTTGCGTAAAAGACATGGAGCGCCCACTTGCTTCGGCTGAATATACTCCGTTAATTGCTGTTCCGGTTGTGAATTCAACGTTGAATGTAAGTAATTTGTTAGTGAAGGATACCAAGAATGGAACTGTACAGGCTGATTCTACCAACTTTCTTTCGCTGATATACCGTGGCAGGTTATTTTCATTGCAAGCTAATACAATTGTTAAAATTCCCAACCAGGCATTTTCATATACAACTCCCGGTGTTACTCCGGCGGATACAACTGTTTTTAACTCATTGCCTGTAGGATCGTCTTATCCTCTTCCAATGTTTGCTGATACTGTTGCATTCACTACAAGTAATACGGCAGCTATTGATTCGGTTGTTTTTGAACCAGGTACAGTATTCAGTATTGATATTATTTCTCAGTTTACCCAAAATGCAACTATAACTGTCACTATTCCGCATGCAAAAAAGAATGGAATCCCTTTTACCCAAACCTTTAATATTATTTATCCGGGGGCCGTTATAATTGTAGGCAACTTAAATGTTAGCGGATATACATTTGATATGACAGAAGGTGGCACTGCTTCAAATGAGTTTAACATTGATTATTCTATTACCCTTGAAAAGTCTACGAATATTCCGATGCAGCTAACCGATAATGCATCAATGTCTATCGGGTTTAATAATACTTCTTTTCAAAAACTGTTTGGCTATATTGAGCAACCATTCCTTTCTCCAAATCTTGATACTGTTGCTATTACTCTTTTTAATAATACAATTCCGGGCGGAGGTACATTTACTCTTGTCAATCCGCAAGTACGTTTTATACTTACTAACTCGTATGGGGTACCAATAAACGCTACGTTTAATACACTTATGGGGTATAACCCACCGGCAATGAATTATCCGATTACAGTAGTTGATCCTAAACTGACTCCTTGGCAAATGCCATACCCAAGTATTACCCAAATAGGACAATCAGTTATGGATTCTGTTACTATAAGTAACGCAAATACGAATAATACATTGAGCGCTGCAATAAACCATACACCTAAATTCTTTGTTTATTCAGTTAATTCGCAAGCTAACCCAAATGGAAAACCTGTAGCCCCTAATACAAATTTTGTGCTTGACACCAGTAGGTTTATTGTCGACTTTCAGATAACACTTCCTTTTTGGGGTACTGCAAGCAATATAATGTTAATGGATACGATTCCTTTTACTCTCTCAGGAAACACGACCAATAATGTGGACTCACTGCTTATGAAGATAAATGCTACAAATGGATTTCCGGTAGATATGGGCTTTCAGGTTTACTTTACCGATTCTATTTCGCCGACCCAGCGATATAATATTATTGATTCTGTTGTGTCACCATACCAGGTTGTGTTGCCTTCGGCAAGTGTTGATACCAATACAGGAAAGGTAAATATGGCAACAACCAAAATGAGCAATTTCACCTTTGGCAGATCACGGATAAACAAAATAAAAAATGTGCATAAACTTATTTTGAAGGGCACTTTCGTTACATATAATAATGCTAAAACAAACGTGAAAATGTATTCAACCTATTTCATGACTATTAAGATTGGTGTATTGGCGCAATTGCAAACAAAAATTTAAGCGGTAAATAATTTTGAAAAACAGAACAGTAAAATACCTTACATTTTTAACTTTCATATTGGGCAGCAGTAATTTGCAGGCACAGCAGGATCTTACATTATACAACATGCCGGCTATTCAGCAAAGTATGTATGCTAATCCTTCTCAAATGCCGCAAAGTAAGATCAATATAGGGCTGCCAATTTTATCATCTATCTATCTGAACCTTGGAAATAGCGGATTCAGGGCAACAGATTTGATAAAGAGCGGCCCTGGTGATTCCAATCATCTGGATGTAAATAATATGCTTAGCAAATTGGGAACAAATAATAATTTAAATATCTCTGCACAAATTGATCTGTTTTCATTTGGATTGAGATTAGGGAAAAATTATTTCAGTTTCAGTGTCATTGAAAAAGCAGATGTCTATTTCACATATCCTAAGAACTTCCTGCAATGGGTATGGGAAGGTAATGGAGCTTTTCTCGGGCAAAACACGAGCTTTAATTTTGGCCTGAATGCGCTACACTACCGCGAATATGGGGTTGGATATGCCCGGGAACTTACTGATAAGCTTACAATAGGAGGTAAGTTGAAGTATTTGTATGGTATGGAAGATATTTGGGCAGAAAACAGCGATGTGACTTTTAATACGGCCTCAAGCGATTATGGATATACTACAAGTGATAATGTGGATGTAAATACTTCTGGCTTTGGGCCGGGAACTAACCCCGGATCAAATATCGGTGACTATCTTCATGGAAGAAACAATACTGGTTTGGCAGTAGATTTAGGCGCAACCTATAAATTAAACGATAAGTTTACTTTTTCAGCAAGCCTGATTGACCTGGGGTATATTAATTGGAGATCATATACTTCAAATTATACCAGTAATGGCGCATTTAACTTCGATGGAGTTGATATAACACAATTTACATCAGGAGATACAAATGCATTTAATAAACTAACGGACTCAGCTAAAAACGCTTTTAACATAAAAACCACCCATAAGTCATATACAACTTCTTTACCGGCCCAGGTTTATTTAGGTGCTAATTATAAACTATCAGAGAAGGCAAATGCTGGTTTACTTTTATATGGTCAGTTCTTCAATAATATATTGGTACCGGCAGTATCGGCTTCATATAATCTTAAACTTACCAATTGGTTCAGTGTGTCTGCCGCATACAGTATAATGAATCGCGATGCTACAAATGTTGGCGTTGGTTTTGCAGTAACAGGCCCTGTACAGTTTTATCTTGTTACTGATAATGCTATAGGCTTTTTTCTGCCGCAAGAAGTGAAAACGGTGAATGTAAGATTTGGAATAAATCTTTGTTTTGGCCGCAAATCAGCCAAAGCAGCATCTGATAGTACCAAGGCAAGTTTTCAGTAAGCAGCTGTATTATTGCTTGATTATTTTAAGTACGGTTGAGCAATGTTCAATTTGTACCCTGAGAAAATAAAGACCTGAAGTAACTTTATCTTGCAGTTGAAGTTCAGCTTCATTTACAAGGTATTCTTTATTTGCCAATATACATCTTCCACATACATCGTAGAGGCTTATTATCGCTTTCTTTCCTATTAGGTTATCCGAAAAGTGTATCGTCATATTATCATGAACAGGATTATTGATACTTACATTCCATAATGGAGAATTGATAGTTGCAACTCCATTTACAGGATTAACTGGGCCATTGCCTAAACTATCATATGAAACAGCAAGTGAAAGCATGATAGGGTACTTATCGGATAATTGAAATATAGCATTAATTACATTAGATGGAGCAGAGGTGTTTTTGCCATTGGTTACACTATCATTTTCTGAAATACCAAGGCGCTTTCCATCGTTGCCTATGGTCGTGTAAGAATTGTTTATGTATTTTATGAAATCTGTATTTTTCACCATCCAACCTGAAAAGAAAATATGAATGAACCAATCTTTTGCGCCACCATTTGTTCCGCAACTATTTGGAATACTGGCGGAGGCGCGGGTAGTGGTGTTCAAATAACCAGGACAAAGATTAGGAGTTGATTCCCAATTTAGCGGGTAAGTTAATTTGTTGTCAGGGTTAAAAGGGGCATCATAAAAAAGAAAGCTGGTATCACTGGCATTTGTATATCTCTGGTATCCTGTTTCTAAACTGCTATGGGTATTGAAGTCGCCCATGCTTATTAGATTAGGTAAATGGTAAAAAGCTGTTTTCAGTTCATTTATAATTACAGTGTCCTGTTGATCGCGCCCTGTTGGGGAAGTGCCCGAAACAGTGTGATTGAGAATAACATAAAGAAAAGTACTGTCATGTGTAGTGTTTAAGTAGGGGTCTTTATAAAATAATTTATAAAGATTGAAATCTTCCGATAATGTACAAAGAGAAGTAACGGATACGAAACCTAATTTATTTTGATTGTAAAAAAGCACATCCATATCATTACTTGCTGAATAGTTTGTAAGGGGGCAATAATTGTATTTAGACGGATAGGCTGCATTAAGTGCAAATGTTGCAATGGAGTCAGCAAAACCATAGGGAGATACACCATTGTTATCAGTGGGTGTTACTTTTATGGCCTGTGCTTTTACAAGACCCAAAATATCGGGGTTCGTATACTCTACAATAGTTTTTAGTTGAGAATGTAAAAACGTATTCGAGCCCTGGCACCCATCGCCATAATGTAAAACATTATAGGTCATAACTCTTAAAGTATCCTGGCCATATGTTGAAGAATTAAGGACCAGGGTCAATCCAAAAAACAATGCAATAATGTATAGATGTCTCATAAAGTATTTATAAGTAGGTATAAAATTTCAGCAAATGTATTTTTGATATTGTATCGGACAACCTTATTAACTTATTCATAACAATAAATTAATACAGCAAAGTAGCGATTATATATCTATACAGTTGTAGATGAAATTGTGTTTTAGTTATTACTTAAAAGTGCAATAACATTGACGTAAAACTGGAGCCCTATTCTTGCACACATTAATTCATTTAACAAACAAATTACTTTATGAAAACAAAACTTACTTATTTATTAGGGTCACTTTTTATTTTCCTTGTTTCGTTTCAACAAATAAAAGCGCAGCAAAAGTTAATTCACTTTTGGGATTTTAACCAAACGCTTCCTTCTGGTGGTGGCGGAGGCGATAGTCTTGGTACACTTACCAGTCCGATACTTCCGGATTTCACTATGCTTTCATCAGCAAAGCCGGGTATTGTATATGTTAGAACAAAAGGAGACAGTATAGTAGATAATGGCTCAGGTGGATCGACATATTATGATTACAGTAGCGTTAATTATCCATACTTTACTACGAGTGATAGTGCAAACGGAAATGTATTTATACGGATACGTAACTCATGTGTAGGTGCGTATCTGTATATACATGCGCCAACTACAGGGTATTCAAATATTCACTTTAATTTTTCCATTTCGGCTTCAAGCTCAAAAGGAGCACAATACAATATTTTTTCATATAGCACCGATAACGGAAGTACATGGAATAATTTGACAACTGCCATGGATACATTTAATGTTAGCGGAGTTGTAATGCCTGATACTTTACTGGCAACTAATTCAGTCACTACTGGTAAATTATGGTACCCGGTCCAAATTAATTTCTCTTCTGATGCTTCAGTAAATAATAACCCTGGTTTCATTATCCGTTTTGCAACAGCAGGCTCCAATGCGGCTGGTACCAGTGGCAATGACAGATATGATAATTTGGCTATACTAGGAGATACTGCACCAAATGGTATTAATGAAATTAGTCCACAGCATTTATATTCAATATACCCAAATCCCGCAAGTGACTATGTTACAGTAAACGGACTAAATAGCGGAGCTAAAAAGGTAGTGATATATAATGTATTAGGACAAGAGGTAAATGTGGAGGAAAAAACGGGTAAAGAATTTACACTAAACACCAGTGGATTAACATCAGGTGTGTATTTTCTAAATATTGCAGAAGAACTTACAGGCAATTCTTCCGTAATAAAGTTGATAAAAAAATAAGCTCCCGTTGAATCTCCTTAAAAAAATAAACCCCATGAAAAATAAATTATTAGTTAAGAATTTAAATATTCGAAGCACATTATTGTGTTTAGTATTGATCATTATAGCTACATATGCGAATGCATCAATTGCTAATTATTACCCGGTTAGCGGAAATACGGATCTTTCCCAGATAGGCCAGTGGACTCCCAACTCTGATGGTTCGGCCGGAACAGCTCCGGCTAACTTCACGGCTGCAGGACAGGTTTTTAACATCACCAATACGGGTAATGCTAATCCAACTATAGCGGCTAACTGGACTGTTAGTGGAACGGGATCATCTATTGTTATTGGAGATGGAGTTAACTCGGTTAACTTTAGTATACCTGCGGCCTACAAGGTTACAGGCAGTATAAGCGCAATAAAAGCAAGTGCAACAATAATGGTAAGTAACCTTGCCGGAATAACATGGCCCGCTTCCGCCGACCCTGCCAGTACCATCGATTTTTTGAATTTGGGCAATAGTAATGCTATACCTGTTTCTATTACGTATGGTAATGTAATATTTGATGGAACAAAATTCGTAAATACCGGAACCAATACTTTTATTGTTGCGGGTAACTTTACCTTGCAAAATTCCGGAGCTGGGTTTTACCCGGGTAATACAGGAGTTACTAAAACATCTATTAATTTAACAGGGTCAAATAACCAAATCTTAACAGGGAATGGCCTAACATTCGACTGTTATAATTTCTCTGATACTACAAAAACAGGTGGTTCAGTAACCTTTGCCACTAACACACCTGTTACATTTAATAATTCTTTATGGTTAAAACAAACAGGTGTATCTAATTTATTCAGTGATGGAGGCAATACTTTTACTTCATTAAATAACCTTAATTTATTTGGCGTTGCCGCAGGATATAATTTAACAGGAACTATTATTCTGGCCGGAGCCTCAGGCACCCAGAAAATAACTAATAATAATAATTATACAGTGCCAGGGCCACCGGTAGCTGCACTTAATAATGTTACCATTAGCACTTCGGGAACGGGTAAGATTTCTTTTATTACCAATACACTTGCTTCTGTTGTTACAATTAAAGGTAATCTGATAAATAATTCAACGAGCACAGGAGTACCTGCAGTTACGTTGAACAGTATAAGCCCTACAGTTGGCATTGATACATTTAACATCCAAGGTAATTTCATCAACACTCAAACTACCTCGGTTAAGTATAATTCAGGTACGGTATATACTTTCTGTGGAACTGGTACCCAGTTATTGCAAACAGCTGCTGCTGCCGACACAATAACAAATTTAAGTATAAATAACGCGTCAGGTGTAGCGTTGAATTCTCCATTTGCCCTGTCTGGAAATTTCAACTTGAGTAACGGCCTGTTGAATACATCAGCCACCAATATTTTGAAACTTATAGCCGGTGCCAGTACTACCGGAGGTTCATTAACATCTTACGTTAAAGGCCCAATGATAAAAGTAGGAAACACGGTGTTTACATTCCCGGTAGGAGGAAATGGAAGATTTGCTCCAATTGGTATCAGCGCTCCTGCTTCAATAACAAATGCTATAACTGCTTCGTACACTTTTATAGCATGTTCTGCGGGTAAACCTTCATTAAATACCCCACTGGAAAATATAAGTACAGGCGAGTTCTGGAACCTGGCTCAAACATTGACTGATGCTATTAGTGTCACTCTTTTTTGGGAGAATAGCGATTCAAGCCGTATAAATACTTTCGACAATACATTGGTAGTTGCAGATTCAACAGGTAGCTCATGGAATAGTGAAGGCCAAAGTGCAATAACACCAGGTAGTTTAGGAAACGTTACGTCAAATGCAATTACTATTCCAACAACCGGTGAGCAAATTACTTTTGGTTCTACCAATGCTTCTTCAAACCCATTGCTCACCCCACTTTTGGCCTCAACAGTTATTAATGATTTTAATTGTTCAGGAAATAACACTGGTAATGTAACTGCAGATGTAAGTGGAGGGAATGGCTCTTATACTTATTCATGGAATTCAAACCCTGTGCAAACCGGTAATATAGCAACGGGGTTACCTGCAGGTAGTTATACAGTAAACGTAATGGATGGCAATTCATGTTCAGCAACGGCAACTATAGCTATTAATACTGGTCTTGCGCCAAATGCAAGTGTAACTGCAACTAATAGCTGTAACGGACAAAGTAACGGAAGCGTTATGGCTAGCGTTACAGGTGGGACAGGTTCTTATACCTATTCCTGGAATACAACCCCTGTGCAAACTACGGCAACAGCTAGCGGTTTGCCTGCAGGTAGCTATACTGTAACGATAATGGATGGGAATTCATGTTCAGCAACAGCAACTGTAACATTAACGGACCCAGCCAAGGTTACAGCGAATATAAATACAAGTGCAGACCCAAAATGTAATGGCAATAGTAATGGCACTGCATTAGTAACAGCTGGAGGCGGAACCTCTACCTATACGTACTCATGGAATAGCACCCCGGTACAGACCAATGCATTGGCAACAGGTTTACCTGCCGGTAGTTATTCAGTTACTGTGATGGATGGTAATTCATGTGCTGCAACAGCTAATGTAACATTAACAGATCCGGATAAAGTAACAGCTAATATAAATACAAGTGCAGACCCAAAGTGTAATGGTAATAGTGACGGTAGTGCCATAGTAACAGCAGGAGGTGGAACCTCTGCATATACCTATTCATGGAATAGTACTCCGGTTCAAACTAATGCACAGGCAACTGGTTTACCTGCAGGTAGCTACACTGTAACTGTAATGGATGGCAATTTATGTACTGCAACAGCTAATATAACCCTTACTGATCCACCGGTTCTTACAGCCGATAGTGGCCTTAGTACTAATGCAACCTGTGTGGTTACGGGAACTGCAGCAGTAGTAGCTGGCGGCGGAACAGGTGCGTACACTTACTTATGGAGCAATAATGCTACCACAAGTAGCATCAATAACCTGGCTTCAGGCTCATACAGCGTAACTATTACAGATGCTAACTTATGTACTGCTACTATTAATATACGGTTGACAAACCCGGCTGGTGTAAATGCAAGTATTACACCAAGCGTAAATCCGACATGTAACGCAAGTAGCGATGGAAGCGCTTCCGTAGTAGGTAGTGGAGGAACAGGTACCTATACCTATTTATGGAGTAACAATGCAACAGCAAGTAGTATCAGTGCTGTGCCTGCTGGATCATATAGCGTTACTGTTACAGACGGTAATCAATGTGTAGGAACTGCAAATATTACACTTACAGCTCCGGGAGTTGTAACAGCAAATATTACCGGCAGTGCCGACCCTAAGTGCAATGGCAGTAGTGATGGAAGCGCTACGGTATTAGCGGGCGGAGGAACACCGTCGTATACTTATTCATGGAATAGCAATCCGGTTCAAACTAATGCTACTGCCACTAACCTGTCAGCAGGTAGCTATACGGTAACAGTTACTGATGCAAATTCATGCCCTGCAGGAACTGCTACTGTTACGTTAGTTAATCCGGCTGTTGTATCAGTTGGCACCGATACGATACATAACGCTTCCTGTAATGGATGTTTGGATGGAGGTGCAGGGGTTATAATTTCGGGCGGGCATAAAAATGTAATTGTATGGGAAGATAGTACATTAACTGGTTATGTGGTGCTTACAAACCATGTTTCAGATACTGCTACTAAGCTGGCGGCAGGTACTTATGTATGTGTTGCAACGGATAGTTGTGGAGATACCAAGACAGATACTGTGCGCATAACGAGCCCTGGACCTACAGGTATACAATCTATTAATATGGTAGATGGAGTAACTATTTACCCTTTGCCGAATAACGGGCATTTTGCAATAAGTTTTAAGGGAGAAGGTTATCAGTTATTAGATATTTATGATGAAACAGGTAAGGAAATATATTCCCAAATATTAAATGACGTAGAAGCTAATAGAACTATATCAGTTGATTTAGGGATATATGCTAATGGAATTTATTTTGCACATATAATAACAACTCAAGGTTATATAAATAAAAAGATAGTTATACAGAAATAACATATTATCGAGTAAATAAAAGAGCCTGTACAATTTTGTACGGGCTTTTTGTGCAATATCCTGATGAAAAATCTTAGTTCTTTACAGTAAATAAACCTGTACTTGTATTAAATGTTGTGGGATACGATTGAATACCCATTGTACTAGGTCCACTTAATAAATCTCCGTTAAGAAGGCTATATGTTGAGCCACAGTCAATGCATAGGCCCGTTGCACCGCTAGATTGAGCTGTAACTATTCCGTTGGGATTTGAAAGATCATAAGTACATGCTCTGTCGAATGCCATAATGGCTGTTGAAGTACTGCGATATAGCAATATGCCCCTGTAACCTCCATTTATATACACAACACCACCTACTGTCAGCAAAGGAGTGTAAGGCGACGAATTAATATTACCGGTAACATTTACTGAGACAGTAGGAATAGCAGTGCTTCCTTCAGGATTAGTACCTTTACTGCAGCCGTTTAATAACAATACTGATAATATGATTGAAATTATAATATGTTGTCTTAGATGGCGCATGATCAATAATAATTGATTCTAATTTACTAATTATTATCCAGATAAAGGCTGGATTTATAGCAATAGACGATATTTCTGAACGAAACCTGTGAAAAATAGTGTATTCCAATTATATCAATAAATGCGGAATATTTGCTGGCGTATTTTTTGCAAATTTGTAAAAACCTTAAAGGGAATTGTTAGAAAAGATAAGTACATATTCAAAGTCGAAAAAACCATTCCTCTTTATCATAGATTTTGACAAGGCCGAGCCTGTAATTGTACCAATTGATAAGGTAGATAGGGGCGAAATATTATTTGATTTTAACGGACTCTCTAATTTTCAGAACAAACCCGAAAAAAAAATTGGCGATTTTGTGTTTGAAAAATATCCGTTATCATTCCGGGAATATAAAACGAAATTCAATAAGATACAGGAGCATTTAAAGGCTGGAAATAGTTACCTCATTAACTTAACTTTCCCAACCAGAATAAGTACTTCATTAACACTGAAACAGATTTTCATTCATAGCAAAGCCCCTTATAAATTATGGATGAAGGATAAGTTCGTTGTATTTTCTCCTGAGCCATTTATTACAATAGAAAATGGTATTATATCATCATACCCAATGAAAGGAACTATAAATGCATCAATACCGGATGCTGAGAAAATAGTACTGGAAGATGAAAAGGAGCTGGCTGAGCATTCTACCATTGTCGATCTTATTCGGAACGACTTGAGCATGGTAGCAGATAATGTTGAACTGAAAAAATTCAGGTACATCAGCCGAATAAAAACATATAATTCTGAATTACTACAGGTAAGTTCGCAAATAAGCGGGGTGGTTAGAAAGGGATTAATGGAGAATATTGGCGACTTATTTTCACTATTACTTCCGGCCGGTTCTATTAGCGGTGCACCCAAACGTAAAACAGTTGAGATAATTAAAGAGGTGGAAGGGTATGATAGAGGATATTATACCGGTGTGTTTGGCTATTTTGATGGCCGGAAACTTGAAAGTGCAGTAATGATAAGATTCATTGAAAATATAAATGGAGAAAATTATTTCAAGAGCGGAGGTGGCATAACCATATATAGCGAGTGTGAATCGGAATACAAAGAGTTAATTGATAAAGTGTATGTACCAATTAATAGAAACCATCAAGGTTGTAAATAGGCAATTTCAAAACCTTGGCTTTCACAACAATAGGTTGAATAGGTCAAGAAGAGAACTGTTTGGAAGCAAGAATGAAATAGATATTAAAGAAATAGTTTCGCTCACATCTTTAATAACGGAAGGCGTTTATAAATGTACTATTACATATAGCGCTGAAATTGCAGATGTTCAATTTCAGCCCTATATTATAAGGAAAATTGAAACCCTTAAGATTATAACGGATAACAAAATAAAGTATAGTTATAAATATGCCGATAGAACAGAATTGAATGAAATTTTAGAACGGAAAGGAGGCTGTGACGAAATAATTATTGTGAAAGATAATATGATAACGGATACTTCCTTCTCGAACCTTATTTTTTTTGATGGCTTAACATGGCATACACCTGTCTCCCCTTTGTTGAAAGGAACCAAAAGGGAAAAATTAGTAAGCTTGGGATTAATAAAGGAAGCTAAAATTGGGATTAATGATCTTGTCAAATACAATAAAGTGGGGTTAATTAATGCGATGCTCGAGATGGGAGATATAGTAATTGACGTGGCAAACGTGAAATAATATTTCTATGACATTGTTTCCTGAAGTTTTTGGAATTTGTATGTGGCTGATACTGTATGGTTTATTTCATAAGTTGTTAATAACCCATGAAATTGTTAATAATATTAAAGAACAATAAAGGGTGACTATCGTTTAACTTCACAGTATTAATTTAATGCGCCATGAACAAAACCCTCGATGTAATAGTTTCAATTGAAAAGGAATTTATTGAGAAACTGAATTTCCCTGAACAAGAAGTTCTTTTAACACCGGAAGAAATTAATCATCGTCAGTATGAAGCCCAACGAGCCATGAAATTGGGTAATTATTTTCAGGATAAAGTAAAGATCATTTTTGAAGATAGTGAAGGGATGAAAATGGTTGAAACAACTATTTGGGGCGTAACAGATAAAAGATTATTACTCAAAAGGGGCTTGATGATACCACTGCATCGTATTCATGACATTGTTATATAATAACAGTAAATTCCAACCTGTTTTCTTTCAATTTAATACATTTGTTACATTCATTCTTTAATGAGGAAGAATGATGGTCAATATTATGATTGAAAAAATAACAATAGAAAATTTCTTCCGTAATCTTCAGGATGTGATTTGTGAAGGGCTTGAAAAGACAGACGATAAAGCCAAATTTAAAGAGGATACTTGGGAAAGACCTGAGGGTGGTGGTGGCAGAACACGGGTAATTCAAAACGGTGCTATACTAGAAAAGGGTGGAGTTAATTTTTCTGCAGTTCACGGTAATTGTCCTGATTTCTTAAAGCAGGAAGCAGGTATTCCACAAAATGAAGCCGTTCAGTTTCATGCAACCGGGCTATCTCTCGTTATTCATCCCAATCACCCCTTTGTTCCTATTATTCATATGAACGTTCGGTACTTTGAGGCTGGCAAAATGTGGTGGTTTGGCGGTGGAATTGACCTGACTCCTCACTATATAGATGAAGTTGATGCAAGGGTTTTTCATGCACACCTGAAAAAAACATGCGATCTGCATAGCCCGAAATATTACCCGGAATTTAAAAAGTGGGCTGATGAGTATTTTTACATAAAGCATAGGCGCGAAACCCGTGGTATTGGTGGCATTTTTTTCGACAGGCTATCGGGTAATGATGAGTTTACCATCGAACAGCGGTTCAATTTTGTAAAAGAGGTTGGAAATTCTTTTTTAGGGGCATATTTACCATTGATTGAAAAAAACCGTACAAAGCCGTATACTGAAGAAAACAGGCAATGGCAACTGCTAAGGCGCGGCCGTTATGCCGAGTTTAACCTGGTATATGACAGAGGTACTAAGTTTGGGCTTTTTACCAATGGCAGAACAGAATCAATATTAATGAGTTTGCCGCCTTTGGCGCGGTGGGATTATAACCACTTACCCTTGCCAAACAGCTTGGAGGAGAGGACTTTATCCTTGCTCAGCACTACTAATACGTGGGGCTTGTAGAAAAAGTTACGTTTTTGTTTGCTTTTTTAATACAAATTTCTTATTTTTGATATAAGAAAGTGAATAAGCAGTAACGTTATTAAGTTAACTATATGTTAAAAATTACTCCTCAGTTTATTTTGTGTGAAGCTGGAATCCGAACTAGCCTGCAATCAAATCAAAAGGTTGCGCATAAAAGCTACAGAACATATAATATGCCATTAAATTCTTCGGAACGTATGGCATTTTTTATTTACAATTTTTCGTTGAAATTACTTGAAGTGTTTCGCCTTGAAAACACAAATGAATATTAATAACTGATTAATTATTTAGTTATGAAAAAAATTTACTCCAGTTTAAAAATAAAGGCAAACTTAGCACTATTGTTTATGCTTTTGTTTATAGGTGTTCTAGCAAAAGGCCAAGCATTAAGTGCAGGAGAAGTTGCAGAGGAAAAGAATGAGACATTAAAAGAGGAAATATACCAACAGTTGCAAAAACAAACTGGGATGTCTAACCAGCAATCTAATGAGTTTGTGGCATTTTATGTGGATACCTTAGCCAAATATATACATAGGTCATTTGTTTACTTTCTAAAGCACCCCAATGTAAATGTTAATGATGCAGATGTTCAGAGTTATGTAACTACCAGGGCAAATTATTATGCGGCTTTATATGATAAGCTTCAAAAAATAAAAGTAGAGTTTCCATCAAGTGTGGCTGAAGCAGTAGCACCACAAAAGCGAACTCATCATCCTGCGAGTACTTGCGTGGGGCCATGTAATAATGTCGATTTTTCGAGCGGAACACTGGCTAATTGGACTTGCGGTTATGCATCATGTTCATCAGAAGATGTGGGCAGCTGTCCACCTGCAAATAATAATACCCCTCCGGCTTTTGCTTATACTCCAATTACATGGCAGGCTATTTCAACAAACCCTAGCGGTGGCCCAGATCCTGGAACGGGTAATGATTACCAGGTTAATGTAGTATCACCAGGCGCTGATGCAAATGTACCAGCTTTGCAGAAAGTAAATACGGCGGCGGGATACAGTTATTCGGCTGAGGTTGGTGATGACAATGCAGTAAATTTTGGTGTTGCTTTTATGGAGCAAACATTTATGGTTACTCCAGCTAATGTTGATTTTTATTATAGTTATGCCATAGTTTTAAATAATCCTGCTCACTGCTTTCATATGCAACCCTATTTTAATGTTGCTATGATAGATCAGAATAATGATACTATTCCGCATTGTGGTAACTATAATGTTGTGGCAGGCGGGTCTAACGTTACAGGTTCATGGCAATATATTAATAAAGGTACAGCAAGTGAAATAGATTGGTTGAACTGGACAACGGCATATGTTTCTTTAAAGCACTATATTGGCCAATGCGTTACGGTAGTTGTTCAAACTTCAGATTGTGGTGCAGGTGGGCACTATGGATATGCATATTTTGATGCACAATGCAAAACTCTTGGTATTATAACCTCTGCTCCTGCTTTATGTGGTAACCCTATTACGCTTACTGCTCCTAGCGGCGGGCTTAGCTATCAATGGACGGCTCCTCCGGGTGGTTGTATGACACCGGCTGCAGGTAACACGCAAACAATTACAGTAAAATGTCCAGGAAAATATACAGTAATTATAACTACGGTGAGTGGATCGGCCTGTGCTGATACACTTGATACAGTTATTACAAGTAGCACTGCAACTGCTCCCAAACCCAATTTTAAATCCGATACTGTTTGTGCGGGTAACCCAACCACATTTACTAACCTAACTACAGGGGGTAATCCCGCCTCTAATACATATACATGGACGTTTGCTACCGGGGCCACTTCAAGTTCTGCCGGGCCCGTCACGTACACGTATCCCGCGGCCGGAAATTATACGGCCACCCTGCAGGCCTTGAGCGGCGGCTGCGGGGGTGATACTGTATTGCCCGTCGTCGTCATCGGGCCGCCTACGGCGGCGTTCACGGCAAATACGGTCTGCTTAAATACGCCGACCGCGTTTACGAACACGTCTACGCCAACCACAGGCCCGTTCAGTTGGAACTTTGGGGATGGTGGTACTTCAACTGTACTGAATCCTACGCATACCTATACTGTTTGCGGCACATATAAAGTGGTGCTTACAGTAGGTGTAAAAGGCTGTATTGCAAAAGATTCAACGAATGTAATTGTGAATCCTAACCCGGTTCCTAATTTTACTGCTGATACGGTTTGTATAAATGGCGGAACTCAATTTACCGATAAAACTACTATAACCTGTGGTGGATCAATTACCGGCTGGAGTTGGAAATTTGGTGACCCGCCTACTAATGGTACATCAACCGTTCAAAACCCGACATATACATATTCAGCAATAGGAAACTATAACGTAACACTAACCTCAACTTCTAATAATGGTTGCCAGAATGCAGTTACCCTTCCTGTTGAGGTTGTTGGTCAACCTACGGTTGCGTTTAATGTAGCACCAGTATGCGTAGGCCAGGCTGCTACTTTCAATAATACATCAACAGGTGCTACTACCTGGAAATGGACTTTTGGTGACCCTGCAAATGGAACCTCAACTGTTAAAAACCCATCATATACATACCTAACTGCAGGCACTTATACTGTTAAACTGGTTGCCTCAACAGGTGCAGGATGTGTAGATTCAACTACAAACACAATAACAGTAAACCCAAGCCCGGTGGGTGCAGCTACTGCATCAACTGTTTGCCAGGGTACAGGTACAGTGTTTACAAATAC
>DATHNG010000188.1:0-14619 GCA_035486275.1 Bacteroidia bacterium | reverse complement strand
CGAAACAAACTTAGCCAGGTGATGTTGTTGTGAATAGGCACGGGCTTTCATAATATACCATGCTGAGAGGTTGCTGCAACCTATGTAGCGCACTTTACCGCTTTTCACGAGTGAGTCCAGTGCGTCAATGGTTTCTTCAATAGGGGTTAGCTCATCAAAGCCATGTATCTGGTACAGGTCAATGTAATCCATGTTCAGGCGCTTGAGGCTGGCCTCTACTTCCTGCAGAATATGTTTGCGGCTGAGCCCATTTCCATTCTGGCCGGGGTTCATTCTGCCACGCACTTTGGTAGCAATTACCAGGTCGTCTCTTTTTAATTTCAGGTTACGGATGGCTTTGCCAGTCATCTCTTCTGATATACCTTCGTAATACACATTAGCAGTATCAATAAAGTTAATGCCGCCTTCAACTGCTTTGCCTACCAGTGCATCAACCATATTCTGGTCTATGCCACCAATACTGGCCCAGTAGCCGTCTTTGCTGCCAAAGGTCATAGTGCCAAGGCACAGTTCCGATACTTTTAATCCTGTATTTCCTAAAAGGTTGTATTTCATAATGAGATATTGGTTTTCGATGATTTATACTATTCAATAATACGAAAGAAAACTGATAATGCTTTAAACTTGTAGGTATATGTGCAGAAACCTTAGGCAAACACCTGCGTATGCTTTTATTTGTAGCTTTATGTTCTAAATATATTCACTGTAAGTATGAAAAAAAATCTACTCCTATTATTAGTATGCACCGTTACTATTTCAATAAGTACACAAGCACAATCGGCTGCACAACGTGCCAGAGATAACCAGGTACACGATTCTATTGTGGCCGCTCAGCACTTGGCATATTTAATATCAGTGGCAAAGGGTGCACCTGATACTACCCTGTTTCACCCTGAAAAAGTTACCTTTAAAGAAGGTGTTACCAACACACTTTATTTTATTGGTGGGGAGAATGACAGCGTTTCATACACCCTTATCAACCCTATGCCAACCGGGCCCAAAGATGGTATGTTATGGACTTTTAAAAGTAAGGTGGGCTCTTATAGTAACGATGTAGAATGGTTATTCTATATGGGTAACAACGGATCAAAGTACACAACCAAGGTTGTTGTTACTGCATCAACCGACCCGAATAAAAACTATGAGGTTCATTTCGAAAGCAGAAAACTAAATGAAGGAGATTACCATAAAGGGCGTGTAATACTATTAGATTATAGTATGAAGCCATGGTTGGTAAAGGTTGATTATTCAAACGATAAGGGCGTTTATTTTATAGTGAAACCTTACGTACCGAAGGACAAGGAAGAATAGTTAAGCTCTGCTTAATTTCTTTACCAATGCAACTTGTCCGAGGTGATAATGGCAATGTTCAATAATGCCAGCCAGGTTGCGGTAATAGTTACCATACTTTCCATCGAGCATATTTTCTGAAAGCTTGCTTTCAGGCAGGGCTTCAACTAGGGCAATGAATTTATTTGCATCAGCCCAGTATTTATTCAATAGCTGGTCCCAATCTTGTTGCGACTGTACAGGCGGGCAATTGAAACTGAATTTATCATGTGCATCAAGCGGGCCGCCTTCCAAGACTTTTATAACAGCATCTATATAATAGTTCATGTGGAAGACAAGCACGGCTATGGAGTTAGTAAGGTTGTGAGGCACAGTTACAGCCTGTTTCCACGTGATACCTTCCAGTATATCTTTCAGGTTTGAGCCCGTCCAGTTGCCACCATAATGGACTTCTTTAAAATGTTTGGCTAGTTGAGAGGTAATGGTCATTTGTCTATAGAATTTCGGTGCGGGCTTCCAGTTGCGATTCGAAGCTTTTCAAATCTTTCTTCAGCCGTTCCAAATATTTTAAATCAACATCCGGATATTTTGAACCAACCATATTCTTTTCAGTCTCCTTTATCATGGTTTTTTGAAGGGCGATCTGCTTTTTCAAATGGCTTTTAACTAAGGTGTTTAAGTTCATTGCGAAATAAGATTTTCTAATCAAAGTTAAAAAATTACCCAAAAGGTATACTATCAAGTTCTGAGGGATAGAGATTCCTCTCCGCCAAAGGCGTATCGGAATGACAGAACTCGGGTTTAAATAAGAGAGGAGAGAAGGTGCGGGCTTCGCCCGCACCTTCTCTCCTCTTCATGAATCTGAGACCAAATTGTCATTCCGAATGGAGTAAAGCGGAATGAGGAATCTCTGATTAATAAGGAGAACTTATTTTTATTATACCAATTAGCACAGCTTAGTGAATACCTGAGTTTAAGCAGTAATTATTTTATATTTAATTCACTGTTTTAGTGAAGTTGTTATTATATTTGTAGTAAGAAAATTATGACTAAAACAAAAACATATTCAATAACAAAAGATACACTGCCGGCACATGCAACGCACCCGGGTGTTTTGTTGCAGGATGAAATTGAGTACAGAGAAATTAAGCAAAAGGATCTGGCTAAGCAAATGCACATAGCCCCTACCGTATTGAATGAAATTATTCATGCGAAACGAAACATTACAGCCGAATTAGCCCTGAAACTTGAAAAGGCGCTGGATATTGATGCCATTACATGGATGAACATACAGGTTAAGTTTGATATTGATAGTTTGCGGATAAAAGAAAGAGATGTTAAACATAGTACACTGGCTATTGCCAGTGACCCTAAGGTAAAATACGCCAGAGTGAAAAAGGCAAAATAAGAAAGAAGTCAATGAAAAAAAGCGCGCTGGTTTCAGGGGCAAGTATTGCTGGGCTTACAATGGCTTATTGGTTAAGCCACTATGGTTATAGCGTTACGATCGTAGAAATTTCAGATGGACTCAGGAAAGGAGGGGCTTCACTTGATGTAAGGGGTGATGCCATAAAGATAGCGGAGCGCATGGGGATACTTGATAAGATCAAGGCAAAAAAGATAACCACTGCTGTAGAATTCGTTGATGCCAAAAACAATTGTATCGCACGGCTGAAAAACTTTGGCGGAGATGAGTTACACCAGGATATTGAGTTGAACCGAGATCATTTAGTAGAAATTTTATACGAGGTAGCAAGCCAACATATCGAATACCTCTTCAATAATCGTATCAGAACTATCAATCAGGATGATAATAAGGTATCTGTAACTTTTGAAAATGGTGAGCAACGAGACTTTGATTTTGTTTTCGGGGCCGATGGTATTCACTCTAGCGTTAGAAAATTGATTTTTGCCGAGGAAGATGTTGTACTGAAGTTTTTCGGAGCATACTTTGCTATTCTGAAAGCAGATGATTTGCTTAGTAAGTTAAACAATGGGCAGATGTATAATTTACCAGGTAAAATGGCTGCTACAAGTGATAAGGGCAATTCTATGCTGCTATTCAGGGCGCCAAAATTACAGTACGATTACCGGAACGCTGCAGAGTTCAAAAAAATACTAATGGAAAATTTTGCAGGTTGCGGCTGGAAGATACCGGCTATTTTAAAGGCAATGAATGACTCAAAAGACCTGTATTTTGACGAGTTAAGCCAGGTTAAAATGCAGTCCTGGACAAAAGGAAGAGTTGTACTGATAGGTGATGCTGCATACTGTGCAGGTTTCCCGACCGGTATGGGTACAAGCCTGGCAATGCAGGGTGCAGCCATGTTAGCCGATGAGTTGGTAGCAAACGACGATTATAATCTGGCATTTTCAAATTATAATAATTCCTTTCACCCTTTGGTTGAAGCCATACAATCAACAATTGTACAGGGGATAAACTTTCTGGTTCCGGAAACTGAAGAAGGAATTGCCTTACGGAATAAAATGGTAGGGTAATACGACTTACATTCAAGCTTTTCATACACAACACAATTTAAACTTAATTACTAGCTTTGCTTTATGCAGGTAGTGCTCAGTTTGAAATTAGTCTGTAAAAAAATAAAACGAAATTTGAAAAGGCAAAGCACGCAAACGCAATTTAAGGTTTTATATGAACGCCCAAAAACAAATCAAAGAGTATATTGCCAGCCTACCTGAACCAAAGCGGAGTGATGTGCAAGCATTGCACGATCGCACACTTCAGGCTTTACCGGGCTGTAAATTATGGTTCGATACTGGTAAAAACAGCGAAAACAAAACGGTTAGTAACCCTACTATTGGTTACGGATCTTACACCATAAATTATGCTGATGGAAAGACCAGGGATTTCTTTCAGATTGGCTTGAGCGCAAACAAAACCGGAATCTCTGTCTATATACTCGGCATTAAAGATAAAACATACCTGGCCCAAACGTATGGAAAAAAAATAGGCAAGGCGAGCGTAACCGGGTACTGCATTAAGTTCAAAACGCTAAAAGAGATAAACATTGATATACTTGAAGCGGCTATACGATATGGGGTTGAGGCTACAAGTAAAAATTAAATTTTAAACTGAAACACTACCTTTATGTACGACTTACCATATTACAAAGAAGCAGATAAGCAGGTTATTATTGATTTCATTCACAAGCACCCATTTGCTTTTTTAAGCGGATGCAGTGAGGATAACAAGCCTGTAGCTACGCAATTACCTGTGTTTATAGAAGAGAGAGAAGGCGTTCATTACCTTACAGGACACATAATGCGCAACACCGACCATCATAAGGCATTTGCTAAGAACCCCGATGTGCTGGCCATATTTACCGGCCCCAGTACCTATGTAAGCGCCACCTGGTACAGCAACCCTATGCAGGCATCTACATGGAACTACATGAGTGTGCATGCAAAAGGCAAACTGAAATTTTTGGATGAGGCAGGGCTGATAGATGTGTTGAAAAAACTAAGCCTGCATTTTGAAAAGGACAATAAAAGCTCATCTACTTTTTACGATAACCTGACCGAACAATATAAGCAGCCCCTTATGAAAGCCATCGTAGCTTTTGAAGTGCAAGTTGAAAGCATTGACCATGTTTTTAAACTTAGCCAGGACAGGGACGAAGCCAGTTACCACAACATTATTAAAAAACTGACTGAGCAGGGTGGTGATGGCAAGGCAATTGCAGAGATAATGCAAGAGCGTATTGCTAAGGTGTTTCCGAAGAAGTAGATTAGTATCTAAGCACATCTTTGCATGTGACTCCATTCAGATTAGTGATAGGCACAATAATATTATTTATTGTATCTGCACACCATGCGTTTATAATCTCGAAATTACCATTTGAATCTTCGGGCCGTTTTATGCTTGCAAAAATCGTGTAGTCTATATGATTCAGTAGTTCACATCCATAAAGATATATCCCACGCTTTTGGTTCGATGCTCCTGCGTTGATGCTGTCGAGTATTTCGTAAATGATTTCTCCACTTGGTTGTTCGTGAGCCATCTCGAACAGAACAGTGCTACTATCGCCATTGCTGCATAGTGAAAGGCAATACTTCCCATTATCTACTGAAACAGTATTCACGTCTTTACCCCAATATGTTTTTAATGAAGGCAGTTCATTTATGCCATTATATCGAACTCCTTTAAGAGCACACGTATGTATATGTGGATGCGAGCAAGCTGTTATAACAATGAGCAGAAATAAAACGGCTGTTCTTTTCAATACTGTGGTAAATAAACTTAAATCAAATATAGGTATTTGCCCACAAGTCACAGACTTGCGGGAGCGGGGCTATATACTAGGTAGCTTTAGAAACTAACCAAGCGATACAATTGTCAATTATTTTAGACGAAGTGAATTCTTTTTCACTAGAAACATCCCTCCAGCAAAGTTGTTCATTTTTATCAATATCCAAGGTGTAACTTTCATTTTTAATCCGGTTTGGAACTCCTCGATGATACATTGTATTATCATGGATTGAAATATTGCCTTCCCAAAACATTACATCTAATATGTTGTTAGTTAAAACATTGCTATAAGGTCTATTCCATACGATGCTAAAACTATATCCGAACGCTAATAAAGCAAATTTATTTTTTTGTACTAGTTGTTCTTTATGGAAACTAGAATTTTTAGCTGAGAGCCTTGCTGATTTATCGCCCAATTCATTGAACAGTTCTAATACTGCTATATTAGCTCTCCTTATACTTTCTGGCATAATCCTAAATGCTTCTCTTTTTTCCTGGAATTCTAACTCAGCATTTTTCGAGTCCATAATTTCAAGGCTTTTTTCGAAATCAGATTTTTCCGGTTTAGTATTATTTTTAATGTATAGTTTCTCAATATCGTGCAATAGTATCTTGAAACAAGCAATGAAGTTTTTATTTTCTTGGCCAATTGTTGATTTTCGATTATAGGAATATGGTAGGTCAATTTGTTTATGGATAAATCCTTTTAGGTCATCAATTAACGCATTGTCTATTATTGGGATGATTGTTTTGCCTATTGCTGTAGCAAACCCTATTTCTTGATTAATCCATTGCTCTGAAATAGAGCGTTCAGTTATTACTGGAATAATGATTTCAGCTTTTTTAATTCCATTTATTACCTTTTCTGCAAGAAGCTTTCCTACCTCCCTGTCAGATGCAATTACAAGTGGTTTAAAAGTTGGGTGGTTATTTAATTCCTTAACAAGTAACTTTATTTTATTTATATCCTTGTGAGAATAACTAATGAATATTTCGTGTTTCATTATTGGTGGTTTAATTTAAAAACCCCCACATTTCTGCAGGGGTCTTTCATTTAGCATTCAGAATTTAACATTCAAAATTATTTCTTGCCGTCGTCTTTCACTTCTTCAAAGTCCACATCTTTCACTTCATCTTCTTTCTTAGCGCCGGCATCCTGGCCAGGGTTAGCATTCGCGCCCGGGTTTTGTGCGCTGCCAGTGTTGGCATCCTGTGCGGCTTTGTACATTTCTTCCGAAGCAGCGGTCCACGATGTGTTAAGCGCAGCGGTTGCTGTTTCAATAGCAGCCATGTCCTTTGCTTTATGTGCATCTTTCAGGGCGCTAAGGTCTTTCAAAATGGCTTCCTTCTTTTCTTTAGGAATTTTGTCACCATAGTCCTTCATTTGCTTTTCGCTTTGGAAGATAAGGGCATCAGCAGCATTGTACTTGTCAATTTCTTCTTTTGCTTTCTTATCCGCTTCAGCGTTGGCAGTAGCTTCTTCCTTCATACGTTTAATTTCCGCGTCACTCAAACCTGAGCTTGCTTCAATACGTATGTGTTGGGTTTTGCCGGTTGCTTTGTCCTTTGCCGATACATTCAGTATACCATTCGCATCAATATCAAAGGTTACTTCAATTTGCGGTATGCCCCTTGGTGAAGGTGGAATACTGTCAAGTATAAAGCGGCCCAGTGTGCGGTTATCTTTTGCCATAGGGCGTTCACCTTGCACAATGTGTATCTCTACACTTGGCTGGTTATCGGCCGCGGTCGAAAATGTTTCTGATTTACGTGTAGGTATGGTAGTGTTGCTTTCAATAAGCTTGGTAGATACACCGCCTAATGTTTCAATACCCAATGAAAGAGGTGTTACGTCGAGTAACAATACATCTTTTATTTCGCCTGTTAATACAGCGCCTTGTACGGCTGCACCTACTGCTACTGCTTCGTCAGGGTTCACTCCTTTTGAAGGAACTTTGCCGAAGTATTTTTCTACAATAGCTTGTATGGCAGGTATACGGGTTGAACCACCTACTAAAATCACTTCATCAATATCTGATACCTTAAGGCCTGAGTCTGCCATTGCTTTTTCGCAAGGTGCAAGGCACGATTGTATCAGCTTATCGCAAAGTTGTTCGAACTTGGCACGGCTAAGTGTCTTTACTAAGTGCTTAGGTATACCATCAACCGGCATAATATAAGGCAGGTTAATTTCGGTAGATGCCGAACTTGAAAGTTCAATCTTGGCTTTTTCAGCAGCTTCTTTTAAGCGTTGCAGCGCCATTGGATCCTTACGCAGGTCAAGGCCTTCATCTTTCTTAAATTCGTCAGCTAACCAATCTACTATTACCTGGTCAAAGTCGTCGCCACCTAAGTGGGTGTTACCGTTGGTCGATTTCACTTCAAATACTCCGTCACCTAATTCAAGTATAGAAATATCGAATGTTCCTCCACCTAAGTCGAACACAGCAATCTTCATATTCTTATGCTTCTTATCGAGGCCATAAGCTAATGCAGCTGCTGTAGGTTCGTTAATGATACGGCGTACTTTTAAGCCAGCAATTTCGCCTGCTTCTTTGGTAGCCTGGCGTTGTGCGTCGTTAAAGTATGCTGGCACGGTAATAACCGCTTCGGTTACTTCGTGGCCAAGGTAATCTTCAGCTGTTTTCTTCATTTTCTGAAGTATCATAGCCGAAATTTCCTGTGCTGAATATTTACGGTCGTCGATCTGTACACGTGGCATGTTATTGTCATTTACCACATTATAGGTAACACGTTTCATTTCGTCGCTTACTTCGTTAAACGTATGGCCCATAAAACGCTTGATAGAGTAAATGGTCTTTTTAGCGTTGGTGATAGCCTGGCGCTTAGCCGGGTCACCCACCTTTCTTTCGCCGTTTTCTACAAACGCTACTATAGAAGGTGTTGTACGCCTGCCCTCGCTGTTTGCAATTACGGTAGGCTCGCTGCCCTCCATAACCGCCACGCAAGAGTTCGTGGTTCCTAAGTCGATTCCGATGATTTTGCTCATAACTATTTGATTTTTATTGTTGTCAATTGTTGTTTTCTTCTCTACATATATCAATTAGCGTGCCAGCACCCTATAATGTAAATTTGGCAGAGGTATGACATAGCGGTGGCAGACTCTTAAATTCCTCCCTTAGGTCCTTATGCGGGGCGCCTCTTGCTCCCTGCTTGCCTGAGTTTCCTAGACTCGCATCATTCGCAGCTAACCCGCGCCCACCTTTACTGCAGTTTTTAGTCGATAGTCGTAAGTCGTTAGTGTATTTTGCGTTAGGGATTGCAGTGGAAACCCCACAGCCGACCTTAGGAGGCGAGGAGTTGTAACGTAAAGCCCGACCCTTTAGGGGAACGCCCAAAATTTTGTATTGAAAAAAGCAATATTTAAGTACAGCCTTTCTGCTTTGGAAGGATTAATGAAGGCCATTTTTAGCTACTTTTGGGGACATGAGGAAACTAGCACTGCTGACTATGGCATTATTTAGTTTGAACGCGAACGCACAACAAAATATGATAGAAATAAAGGACTTTGGCTCGAACCCGGGCGGTTTGAAAATGTTTTTATATACACCCACTGCACCAGAACAAAAACAGGCAAAAATGCCATTAGTTATTGCCCTGCATGGCTGTACCCAGAATGCCAAACAAATGGCAGAGGAATCGGGTTGGAACAAACTGGCAGATACCTATGGATTTTGTGTGGTGTACCCACAACAGCGTACATTAAATAATCCATCAGGTTGCTTTAACTGGTTTGAAGAAGGTGATATAGAGAAAGATAAAGGCGAGGCTTTTTCGGTAAAGCAAATGGTCGATTTTATGAAGGCCAATTACTCTATAGATTCTACAAGGATATTTATTTATGGCCTGTCGGCAGGTGCAGCTATGAGCGTGGCCCTTATGGCCGATTACCCTAACCTGTTTAACATGGGTGCAATATTGGCAGGTGGTCCGTTTTTGCCGGGTAAAGGTGCTATGGAAGCGCTATCGTCTATGGAGAGCCCGAAAGATATGCCGGCCGCTGAACTGGTTAAGTACGTGCGAGACCAAAACCCTGGCTATACAGGCGCATACCCTAGGCTATTGGTTATACACGGCGAGAAAGATAATGTGGTGAATGAAAAAAATTCATACTTATTGGTTAAGCAATGGGCACCATTACTTAAGGCCGATACACTGCCAACTAAAACAGTGGCATCATTTGATGGTAAGGATGATATTACTCGTAAGTCTTACTGCGATGGTTCGGGCAAAGAGCAAATTATTTTTTACGAAGTGGCAAACCTTGGCCATGCCTTAATGGTTAACCCCGGTGACTCTGCCACGCAAGGCGGTAAAACGGGATTGTTCTCGATCAATAAAGGGTTCTTCAGTACCTATTGGATTGCTAAGGATATGGGGCTGGTGGCCCCACCCCTCCCTCCCCGATAGGGAAGGCGATCGAATTATTTCCCCCTATTGGGGGGATTAAGGGGGGCTGCTTTATACAAAGTCCTGTCCTGAAACCATATCCTGACTATTTGAAAAGAGTAGGACACATCAACCGTATACCGTTCTTCTTCTCCTTTTTTATTTTTAAGCAGAATATCGGTGCCGAAAAATCCGCCATCATTATCGTCGGGGAAGCCCTTGAATTTTGCCTTAGTGTAGTTAATGGCTTCTCCAATTGAATCGCATACGGGCAACGTTTTATAATCGGGGCTGAAAGCAACGGGAGTGATAAACTTTACCAGCGTACCAATAGTATCATGCGCCTTAAACCATTCTTTAATATGCACTTTTACTGCAGTCTTTTCTTCACCCGAAACGGAGTACTGCTTTTTTTCAAGGTTGTATTTAAATGTTGATGGATGCTGGGCAAATGCATATACAGATACCAGGCAAAGCATAAGCACTATGGGGAAGTTCTTATTCATTAAAACAAATATAAGAATGATTTTGCTTACCCTTCTAAATTTCCCCAAGCGGAGAGAATTGAATAGTTAACTGTATTTTGTATTTCTCCCTCGCCTGCTTTGGGAGAGGGTTGGGGTGAGGGCAACCCTAATGATAATACGACTCTCTTGCTGCCCCTCTAAATCTCCCCATGCGGGGAGACTTTGAAGTAACAGCCTTTGTTGTATTTCTCCCTCTCCTGCCTGGTAGAGGGTTGGGGTGAGGGCAACACTTAAGCGGGGAGACTTTGAGCAATTTCCTATATTTTTACACCCATTGCCTATCCGATGAAGAATATTGAACGGCCAATTTATTATGATGCATCTCTTGAGATAATAAGACGGGCTGCAACATTGCGCAAAAATACAACCGAAGCCGAAAAAGCATTATGGGCAAGGATTAGTAAAAAGCAGTTAAGTGGAATGCATTTCAGGAGGCAGCATCCAATTGGGAAGTTTATTGTTGATTTTTACTGTCACGAGAAGTTATTGGTCATTGAACTTGATGGAGAAATTCACAATAGAGAAGATATTGCCGAACGAGATGAAGGAAGGGAATATGAATTGAGAAAGAAAGGATTAAAAATATTGAGATTCAAAAATGAGCAAGTCACAAATGACATAAATTATGTTCTTGCCGAAATTCAAAAATCAATCAGTTAATGTACTTCTCCCTCTCCTGTTTGGGAGAGGGCCGGGGTGAGGGCAGTTAAGGATGATACGGCTCCCTTGCTGCCCCTCTAAATCTCCCCATGCGGGGAGACTTTGAAGTAACAGCCTTTGTTGTATTTCTCCCTCTCCTGCTTGGGAGAGGGCCGGGGTGAGGGTAAATGGGGTGGGGCTTCTTAGTGATGATACGGCTCTCCCTTCAAAATAGTCATGGCGCGGTAAAGCTGCTCAAGGAAAAACAACCTGGCCATTTGATGATTGAACGTGAGCTTTGAAAGCGATATTTTTTGATTGGCGCGCTGATAGACCTCAGGAGCAAAACCAAAAGCACCACCAATAACAAAGAACATTCTTTTGCCGGGCATATTCAAATATTTTTGTACTTGGTTGGCTAATTCCACCGAATTGAATTCTTTGCCCTTATCATCCAGCAAAATAAGAAGATCGGTTGCCGCAACTTTTTTCAATAGCTCTTTTGCCTCAGCCTGCATAATAGCTTCCTTGCTCTGGCCTTTTTTCTTTAACGAAGGTATTATTTCAGTATTGAATGAAACATAGTGCTGTAAACGCTTTTCGTAGATCGAAAACCCTTCAGCAAGGTATTTATCTTCATGGTCTCCTATGGCAATTAGCGTTACTTTCATCAATAGCTGTATTTTTGCAAATATATCCCTGTTTTGAAAGCTATGAACAACATATCTCATTCGGTAAAATTTGAAAAGAAGTTAAATGCCCTCATCGACCTGGCATTGAAGGAGGATATAGGTGAGTGCGATCATACCACGTTTGCCACTGTTCCGGCTAAAACACAGGCTGAAGGTAAGTTGCTGATAAAAGATAATGGTGTAATTGCCGGTGTGGAAATGGCGCAATATATTTTCAGCAGGATAGATGATTTTATGCTCCGGCAAACCAGACATGACATTGGCATGAGTTTATCTAAGCCGCAGATAACAATGGATGTTAAGAAAAAGGACGGCGAAAAAGTAAAAAAAGGAGATATTGTATTTACTGTAAAAGGTCCTGCCCGTTCTTTGCTAATGACCGAAAGGCTTATACTAAACTGCATGCAGCGCATGAGTGGTATTGCTACCCAGGCGCATGAACTTACTGCATTATGTAAAGGTACAAAAGCAAAAGTAATAGATACACGTAAAACTACGCCCGGTATTCGTTTACTTGAAAAATGGGCAGTGGTAATTGGTGGTGCAACTAATTACCGTTGGGGACTATACGACATGATACTTATAAAAGATAACCATATAGAATGTGCCGGTGGCGTAAAAAAAGCGATCGATGCCACACATGTATATTTGAAAAAGAATCGCAAAAAACTTGGTATAGTTATAGAAGCAGATAGCATGCAACAGGTGAAAGAAGTATTGGCTGTTGGAGGAGTAAACAGAATACTGCTTGATAATTTTTCACTAAAGGAAATTGCCAAGGCGGTGAAGCTGATAAATGGCAAGTACAAAACAGAAGCATCGGGTGGAATAACAAAAAAGAATATACGTGAATACGCAAAAACCGGTGTAGACTATATATCGGTTGGTGCGCTTACACATAGCGTTAAAAGCCTTGACATGAGCCTTAAAATATTTCCAAACGTATGAAAGAGACTATAGTGGTTCGCGAGCCCAACGATAAAGAGTTTGAAGAAGTGAAGAAATGGGTGGAGAAGTTCTGGCTGGATAATGATAACATGCAGAAGGAGCAATTCAGAGTATTGATATATAACAATAACCTGGCAGCCTTTGGCCGTTTGCGCATAAATGATGATGCGACTGAATTATGTACAATAGGCGTGTTAACGAAATTCCAGAAGAAAGGAATTGGAATGGCAATGGTAAGGTCACTATTATCATCGGTTGAGAAGGAAGCTTATTTAGTTACCGTAATACCTAAGTTTTTTCTTAAGCTGGGTTTTGAGGCTGTAAAGCAATATCCAAAGTCTATTCAAAAAAAGCGCGACCTATGTGTAACCCAATACCATGTGGATACTCCGTACGAGGTTATGAAATGGACTCAGAATTAGTATATTTGAGTATGATTTGCTCAAAGCGTATGAAATTATATATCAGTGTATTATGCGGCATTATAGTAATTGGTGCGCAAGCACAAGGCAATTATTTTAAGGTAGATACAGTTGTATCGGGTAAAAACAATTTTCCTGTATTAAGCACGGTAAAGAACGCCCAGGCATGCAGAAAGATAAATCAGTACATGCAGATATCGGAATTAAGGCTCTTTAGCAATAACCAGAAAAAAGATCTGTTCGATAAGAATAAAACCTCTGCCCGCAACAACGATGGTAAAATAATAGCAGGGTTCACTATTCAGTCAAATAGCAACAAAGTATTTTCTCTTTCTTTTTCCGAAACATCTTACTGGCACTCATCAAGCTGGAAACTGGCCTTATATAATTTTAATTCAGCAACCGGTGATCTTATTGAATTGCCGGACTTGTTTACAGATGAAGGTTTTATGCAGTTCAAAAAAATAGTACTCGATAAAAGAACCAAAACAATTGACGGAATAAGTGATTCTGACAAACCATCGCACAATTACTGGGATTATGTAAAGGAAAACTTTAAGAATGATGACCTCACGCATTTTAGTATTAGCGACTCAACTATAAATATTGATAGCTATAATTGCCTCAGAGGGCCCGATTTTATGTTCATGCATGCCGACATCAATGCTAAACTTAACCTGGCATCATTTAAAAATCTGCTGAATGATTATGGTAAGGCTGTATTTGGGGTAAGCAAAGAGCCTGTTGGTAAATACCACTCAAAAAGCGTGACCCAGTTATATGAAGGAAAGATAGGAGATAAGGGTGAAATAGTGCTGGCTATTATAAATGCAACCGATGGCCCTGATCATAATGAAGTAACCGGAGTATATGCCTATAATAAAGATGGTGTAGGAATATACCTTGATGGTATTATTCAAAAAGATAGTTTGCACCTTATGGAAACTACCATAGACGACAAAGGCGAAGGCTCAATTGATGCGCAAATACTGAATGGACAGATTACTGGTAAATGGACATCGAAAGCAAAGGATGCTGTTTACAAGTTTGAAGCAAAGAAGGTAGATTGATATTTACTGCTTACTGCTTTTCTCTTTCCGATCCTTGAACTTATGATAAACAAACCCAAGTCCAAGGGCTATTAGTGAGCCGTATAAAACTTCGGCGGTTCGGGTAAGTGCGAAGATCAAGGCAGCATCGACTTTTTCATTCTCAAAAATAGCAGGTGCAATTATTATTACTACGGTAGTAGGTGCAAGTTTCCAGTTGGCAGGATAATTTTTAAATGAAGTACTGAAAATGGCTGCAAGAATAATACCCGTCATAAGCGACCAGACATTTACCCCAATTATAATAAGGCATAATAAACCTAATAAGCAGCCCGTGGTGGTATTGATAAAACGTGCAATGGCATTGTTGCG
>DATHNG010000187.1:0-4388 GCA_035486275.1 Bacteroidia bacterium | reverse complement strand
GGTTAGAAATAATGAAAATATTGAACAAATAGAAAAAAACAGGAAAGGCAAGTATGTTTTTTTTACTTAATAACCATATTCCCCAAACTATTAGCGCGATATAGAAAAATATGGATACCCATACAGATATACTGGCAAAGTTATGATAAGGGATTTGGGAAAATGAATAGTCGCATGATAGCGTGTGTGGAAATATTAATAGTAAGAAATATTTCCCCAATACATAACATTCAGTGGCTAGTTGCTGGGATGAAGTTGCAAATAGATAAGGATTTGTCAGTATATCTGTACTTAACATTGAATGAGGAATTCCAACAGCTGAAATACGAATTAAGCCATATAAAACTATAATTGCATAGAAGGGTAATATAAGTCGTAATAGTTTTTTTAAGTCAGTGGTTATTAAAAGATAAAATAAGATCGGGAGTAATATTATAAGAGTAATTGCGTATTCTTTTGATAATAATGCAAGAAGGAACGATACTAAACTTAGGAGAAGGAGCCATGTTTTTTTATTTCTTGAATATGCAAGACTAAAAATAAACGTACATACAACAAATAGCAAAGAAATAATTTCATCAAGGCTTTTAATGTTTGCAACAGCTTCAGTGTGGATGGGATGAATAACAAAAAGAAATGCAGCAATAAATGAAATATCTTCTCCATAGGGAATTGCAATAAATAAATATTTACTGAAGAAATAAAAAATGGCTATGCTACAAAGCATGAAGAACAAAACATTTATTAAATGCCGCAATGAAGGCGAATCGCCAAATAACCCTTGTTCAACAGCAAAGATAGCCATGGGAAGGGGCCGGTACCATCTACCACTTGAAGCACTGGCTTCTGATCCGTGCATCTCTTTTACATAGTTATCAAAAGCGTCTGAAGTAAAAATATGTTTTATTCCTGAAAAGCCTTGTTGCACATACTTGTTGTCGGTTATAACAAGTGAGTCATCAAGCGCATATTTATTGTTCACTGTATTTATATAAAAACCAAAGGCAAGTGCAGCAAGTATAACACACTTGATATTGAATGTAAAATTGAATATAGAAGTTGGTACAGAAAGTTTTGGAGCAGGCGCTGTGTTTTTCTTGTTCATTACACTTTACTTAATGCCTTTAACCTCGTGTACCATTGGTGGTAAAGCGCCTAAGCCCTGTTTAGCCTGTGCATAGTCCGGTTTCATTTGCAGCGTTACCATCCATGCATAGCGTGCAGAATCGTACTCTTTTACCGTGAAGTAAGCACCACCAATGTTATACCACAGATCAGGGTTAGTGTTATCAGCAAACAAGCCTTTTTTTAATGCTGAGATTGCTTCCCTGGGTTGCCCCTTATTTCCATCTTGCATAGCTACGTTCAGGTATTGCCTTCCTAACAGAGGGAAATAGGTTTTAAGGTTAGGATGGTCAGGGTATAGCTGTTTGGCTTTGTCCCAATATTTTTTTGCTGAGTCTGGTAATTCAAGTTTATAATATGCAATGCCAAGGTTAAGGTAACTATTGGTGTACTTTGGGTGCATCCTTATCGATTTCTCCAGGTAGAAAATGGACTTATCAATAAGTTTGTTTTTTTCTTCGGCTCCTTTTTTACCGGTATCTTTTACTTGTTCTGCCAGGTCAAGGAAACGTGCGCCTGCATTGCCATTTACCATTATACTTTCAGGCGCTACTTCCACATCGTGAGTAAAAAGGGTTACGTCGTTCTTCCAGAGAACATTTCTGTTAATACATTCAATACCGCACAAAATAGTTATACCGGTTATTACAGCAAGGACGATCTGTTTTTTGCCTGCAAACTCAGGGCTTCTCACAATACCATAAGAAAGCACCACAACAAAGCCAAGTGAAGAATGAAAGTCTAAACGCTCACCCATGGTAGCACCTACGGTAAATAAAAAGTTAGACACCATTGCAAGGTTTGCCAGATAAAAGAAAATGGGGAAAGCCAATATTCTTTTTTGCATGGCAAGTTTTATTCCCCATACTATTATGGCGCCATAAATAAGTATGCAAAGCCAAACCATAGGGTCGGAGAAATCACGGTAAGGTAATTGGTTATATGAATAATCGGCTGAAAGTGGGTATGGGAAGAAAAGCATGAACAGGTATTTACCCATTACATAAATTTCTGAACCCAGTTTTTGTGAAGGGGTGGCAAGTAAATAAGGGTTGTTTAATATTTCGTCACTCGGTACATTGTGCGGTACACCGACAGATTTTACACGAACAATTAAATAAATTACAAAAACGCCGAAGTAAGGTAAGCTTGCGCGTATGGTTTCGCTTGTGCTTTTTTTTGCTACGGTATAAAATAGAAGTGGTAACAGGAAGATCAGCAACATTGCATATTCCTTTGCCAGCAATGCAAGAAAAAAACAAGCGCCTGCAATGAACAGGTTTTTTATTTTTTCATTCTCCCTTTCTTCGTCAACATTACGCAAGGCAAAAATAAAGGTCAATAATATGAAGATGAGTGAAAGCATCTCGTCAAGACTTTTTACATTGGCAACCACCTCAGTATGTAAGGGGTGTATTGCAAATAATAATGCCGCAAGAAAGGCCATGTCACTTCCTTTTTTCATATTAACTAAAAGGTAGTGATCTAAGAAATAGAATACTATGAAAATACAAACCATATAAGCCAGAATGCTTACAAGGTGTCTTACCACAGGCGATTCATCAAAAATAGCGTGCTCAATAGCAAATACTATAATAGATAAAGGCCTGTAACGACCACCCGCCAGCATTTGGTTGGCATTCATCTGATGATAATAGCTGTAATAAGCATCATGGGTCAAAATGCCTTTTATCCCACCAAAGCCGTCCTGAACAAATTCGTTCTTGGTTATAACAATACCGTCATCAAGAGCATATTCATTTCCAATAGAGTCGGCATAAAATACCAGGCCCAATGCAAGCAGTATAATACACTTTACCTTAAAAGTGAAATTGAAAATAGGGGTGGAGAGTGTATCTTCTTCTATTCCCATTACAGGTATATCAATTTGAATTGCAGTCTTTTTACAAAGCTGCGGTAGTTCTTGCGTATGTTTTTATCGAGCATACGTATGTCCTTGTACTGTTGGAACATTTCAATAAGTATCATATCAAAGGCGGAACTTTCCACAAAGTTAATTTCTGTTTCGAATCCGCAAACACAAAGTGCACCTGTGTGCTCCAAAAACTTCTTTATAGTTTTTTCGTCAGTGTCCAATGTCTTACAACTACCAAAATGTATTATTTTATCCTGGCAGCCATCCTGCATCATATCGGCAAGCTCTTCAAGGGTAACAAATTCTTTCCCTACCTGTATACATTCAGGCTTACCATGAAAGGCAAAATAAGCAATAGAGTAGGCAGCGTATTTTTTTAATTTCCAGAGTGATAGGTAATACTCAAGATTTTCTCTTGTGCCACATTGCTTATATATGTACTTAATATCATTGTTCTGTTGTAAAAAAGTAAGTGCCGCACGGACACTCGAATTGTCGCGCATATCTTTTTGCCAATCTCCCTCTAAACAAAAAACATTCTTCTTATAACTCTGGGCTAAACTCATATTTCTTGGGTTTTCTTTTAAGCACCGCAAAAATAAGCGGAATAAAGTGGCTTTATGTCACTATTCACCTATATTTGACAGAAAATTAACTTTTTTTGTGGAATAGGCCATGAACGATTTGGACAACAGACTTGAGATTATTTATAAAGAAATCGAAAAAATTTTATCTTTGCATGGCAAATTGGAGGAGACCATCAAAAAACTTAAGTCTGATAATCAGTATCTTACGGATAAGATGAATACCTTGGATGAGCAGTTAAAAAAGGCCAGGGGGGCAGGTGAAATGGCTCAACTGGAGAAATTAAAACATAATTCTCAAAACAACCAGGAAATAAACAATAAAATAGACGAACTCTTAAGTGAAGTAGAGCGATGTATTACATTGCTGAAAAAGTAGCAAATGAGCAGAGATACAATGAAATCGAATACTATAAAAGTAAATATCTCAGGCAGAGAATACCCGGTAAATGTAACCCCTGAAAATGAGGCGAATATGCGTAAAGCAGTTAGCCTTATTAATGAACAGGTAAGCCAGTATTCCTCAGCCTATGCCATAAAAGACCCACGTGACCTGCTGGCCATGTGTGCCTTGCAAATTGCTTTTCAGCAGATTGAACACGGAAATTCAGAACAAATTGGCGCATTAATAGAGACCAGGGTAAGAGCCATTGAAAACGTGTTGCATTTAGTAAAGTAGCAAACCTTCTTTTAAGGGTTCATTAAACCAAATACAATGAACCTAGATATAGTAACCATTATAGTAATTGCCGCCGCCGCCGTTGTAGGTATAGGGCTAGGAATATTAGTTACAGTAACCATTA
>DATHNG010000186.1:0-6843 GCA_035486275.1 Bacteroidia bacterium | reverse complement strand
TGGAGCGATACCACACAAAACGACCTTACTTTTTCATACGAAGCGCCTCCTTTACTTGCCAATTATAGCCAGGAGCCCTGGGAGCAATTTGAGCCTGCTGACTGGCGAACTACACCAATGGGCTTATTTGAAAGAAACAATAATGCCTCTGCTTTACCTTCCAGCCCCGGCAATGTAATTAACGCAACATACAGTAACACAGTATTTGGCACCCTTAATTCAGGCGGAGCAAATAATATCGATCCTTTTGTTGATGCAGGGTACAATAACTATGCCCCGCAATCGCAGCCTATGCTTAATACATCAGCGGCGCCAACCACACTTACAGGCGACACAAGTTTTACCATCACCCACATATTGCAGCATGGTAACGGTATACCTGCCGATGATTTTAATAACTGGAATGACACCCTGCGTTATACCCAGGTGTTTGACAATGCCTATGCGTATGATGATGGATCTGCTGAATATGCCTATTACATAAACCGGCAGAATTCGGGAAGCGTGCCATCTTACCTGGCATACCAGTTTACACTTAACAAGCCTGATTCTATTTTCGGGCTGAGCATTTATTTTGACTACGTATTTGTAACCAATACCACCTACACATTTAAAATAACATTGTGGAGCGATAAAGGTGGTATGCCCGGCGATACCTTGTACCAGGACACAGTTACCAACCCTATTTACAGCCACCTGGGCAACGATGAATTCTCTACCTTTTACTTTAAGTATCCTAAAATTTTACCTGCAGGGCCTTTTTATGTAGGCTGGGAACAAACTGCGGGCGATTCAATGAACATTGGTTTTGATTATAACAGCGGAGACCATAGCAGCAAGCTTTATTATACCACCACCTACATTTCACCAAGCAATGCCGGCTGGCAGCAGAGCAGCTTTCCGGGTACACTTATGCTGCGCCCGCTAATGGGCAATGCGTCAAAATATGTAGGAATAAATTCTATTGAGGCACCAAAAACTGATATAGTACTTTACCCTAACCCGGCACAAAACAGTGTTACACTTGGGGGAGACATCAGCAACGCAGCTGTTCGGATTGTGGGTGCCGATGGCAGAGTATTATATGAAGATGATAATTTCTCAGGCAATACTGTTAACACGTCTTTTCTGCCAAATGGTTTTTATATTGTACAAATCACACCTAAGGGTAAGGAAACTGTTTTCAAAAAATTACTTATATCAAAGTAAAAAAGCAGGAAAGCTTATTTCTTTTTAAATTGCGCTAACCATTTAATGGCCTTATCAGGGTCATTGAAAAGTTTTGTAGGCAATGACGGTTTATCAACTGCTATAAAAATATTACCGGCCATTCTCGAAACTAAAGAGCCCACAACTATAGCGCCTGCAACCATATTTACTTTTGCCCTTTCGCCGGTTAAGTATTTTCTTGATGGAGTATCAATAGAAACAATTCCGCGTATATCTATTAAAGCGGGTAGCGTGCGGCCATTGCAGAATTTTATACGTTGTTCTACCATTTCGCTGACGATATCAAAGGTTATGTAAATACCCGGAACAAAAACACCGATAAGTATTCCATCTTCAATTCGGTAATTCACGTGCCGGGTCTCGTACACTTCTGTTTTCATCAGGTCAGACTAATAATCACGTGCAATGTATTACTTTTTTAATGATACGGCATTTTCAGCCGGTACGTTACCCGATTCAATAGATATTCTATATTTACACAATCCGTTTACGAGCTATGAAGAAACTTGTATTATTCTGCGCAATACTTTTATCATGTGTATTTGTATATGCACAGAGTGACAACAGGAATATGGCCTTTTACGGAAGCGAGCGGGATAGCCTGAGCGATAAGGCCGATACATTGTTCCAGCTCGATTCTGCACACATAACCATTTCAATATCGGGCGGGCTTGCCTATAATTCGGCATTGCAAAACCTGGTACCGGGTGTAGGTTTTTATAATGCAAACGGGGGCAACGTTGTTCCTTCATACGTAAAAACACTACCCGATGCAGGCCTTATGCTTGCAGTAGGGTTTGAATATATGTCGAAGGAACATGTAAGTCACTTATTTTTTACTACAGGTATAGAAGTAATGTATGCACAATGCAGTGGCAACATTCAATCAAACACTACTACTACTTACCTTACCAATGCTAAAAAAGATTCAAGCGTTAGCGGTATGCAGAACCTTTCATATAATCTGTATGTTGTTACCGTATCTATTCCTTTTAGTTTGTACTATGCGCTTGTAGAAAAAAAGAAACAACGGTTAAGCCCCGGTTTGGGCCTGGTGCTTGGCGATTATGTAACACAACTGATCTCGGCAACAGGTTACTCTGCTTCAGCTTTTACCAATCCATTACTTATGGGTAAGGTTAGCCTTAAATACGATGTGACTATTAAAAATAAAACAGGCTTATCGTTCGAACCATATTTTTCGGCACAACTGCTGGGCAGCCCTACACATATTATGCTGGCCGGGTTAAAAATTGCATCGTTGTAAGTATCTTTTCATCAAAACCTGCAGGTAGGTCATCCGTAATATATTTCCTATATTTGCTTTACTGCACAACCAAGCCGGCACTTAAATATGTTCACACAAAAAAGCCTTTACTCTTTTTTTATTTTGTTTTGTGTTAGTATCGGTTGTTCGGCACAGCAAAATTGTGCTTGCTGGGTAAGCCGCGATACAAGTTTCCATGTAGTTCCCTTTGTGCATGACAGCGACAACCTTGGCGGCCCAGATTCTATTCCTTCACCACCGCTTTACCGTAATGATGATGGAGTTACCAATGCCATAAAACTGCCTTTTTCATTCTGCTATTGGGGCAAAACGATCGATTCGGTTTACATAAATAATAATGGCAACATTTCATTCGATCAGCAATATTCAAGTTACTCGCCCAGCGGGTTCCCGCTACTCGATTATGAGATGGTAGCGCCTTTTTGGGGAGATGTGGATACACGATTAAACACCTCGTCAAGTACCCAAAGCGGTGTAGTATATTATAAAATTACGCCCGACTATATGATAGTACAATGGGATAGTGTAGGCTATTATGGCTATTACAGTGAACAGGATAGCCTTCTGAATTCGTTCCAGGTAATAATAACAAATGGAAACAGCCCTATTATACCTAAAGGCAACAATGTGGAATTCTGTTATGGAAATATGCAATGGACAAGTGGTTGGGATACGGCGTCCACAAATGGAATTGGTGGTGCACCGGCTACGGTTGGTGCAAATAAAGGCGATAGTACAAATTATATTCAGTTTGGTTTATTTGATAATAACGGCAATAACTATGCCGGGCAATACCCTACAGCTCCTTACGATGGCATAAGCTGGCTTAATGGCCGGTCTTTTTTCTTTAACACTTGTGCAAGTGCCCTTCCACCAATTGTTACAGGTATTTCGGCCTGCGATACTATAGTAGTATGTATGGGCGATACTGTTGACCTGGAGTTTTCGTACCTCGCACCCAATTCAAAAGATAGTGTACGATCTGCCCTGCTACCGGCAATTCCCCCGGGAGCAAGCATTATATATAACCACCCCGGAAATACAGATAGTTTAATTGTGCAGATAATAGCTTCGTCAAGCAATGTGGGCTACCATACAATTAACATTTGCGGCTTCGATAATAATGTACCCAGCGATACCACATTCAACAGTATTGTGCTTGAGGTAGATCCCGTACCAACAGGTACACTAACCATAACGAAAGATACCATTTGTAAAGGCGACAGCACCACCTTAACTATTACCAGCACCACAACACCATATAAATGGAACACGGGGCAAACCACAAGCAGCATTACTGTAAAACCTTCAGCTACTTCCAATTATTCGGTGCAGGTTGGGAATGGTAAATGTAACCTGAACCTTGCAAAAACAATAGTTGTACTTCCTGCTTTTTCAGCTACCATTACCCCGGGACAAATTATTTGCGACGGTAAAACGGTTACACTTACCGCCACAGGTGGAGGTACCTATTTATGGAACAATGGTGCAACAACAGATTCAATTACGGTAACACCAAGCATTACATCAACATATAGCGTAACTGTTACCAACAAATGTACTGCCACAGCAAAAACGGTTGTAACGGTAGATAGTTTAAAAGTTACAGCATGTTGCGATACAACTATTACGTACGGCAGTTCTGTTACTATGTCGGCGAAAGGAGTTGTTGCCTATCAATGGAACCCGCAAGAGACGGTAAGTTGCCCCGCATGCGCCAGCACGGTAGCAACACCAACTGCCACCACTACCTATACCGTTACCGGAACTGATGCAGGCGGCTGCACAAGCAACGCCACAATTATTATTATGGTTGGATGTGAAGACTACCAGGTGCCCAATGTATTTACCCCTAACGGAGATTTGAAGAATGATGATCTTTTAATAAACGCATACGGTGTTGAAACATACCAGATTGAAATATTCAACAGGTGGGGTGTTAAAGTATTCACCTCAACCAATATGGCCGACCCATGGAACGGAAAAATAAATAATACCGGCGCTGATGTGCCCGACGGAGTATATTATTACTTAATAAAATCGACCTGCGGCACCAAGAACACCGAGAAACACGGTTTTGTGCAGGTGATACGGTAAACCAAATACTACGTATATATACGTAAACACGCCCTGTTTATTTAATTACACGACAGATCATCAGCACTAAAACGCTTTTGCACGTATAGTTATACCATCGGCTCAATACAAATTACCATTCACTCAATGTAATATACCAACGGCTAAATGTTACCGGTAAGGTGTATTTACGCTTCTACTTTTGTGGCGCATTAAAAATTAATCTCCCTTAAAAACCATTTATCAACAAACAAATGAAAAAAACCACAACCATCTTACTCACTGCAGTAATTGGGACAAGCATGCTAAAAGCAAACATTGTTTCAAAAGAGGTAGCAGAAAATGTTGCCACAAATTTTTATCAGCGTAATATATCACCTTCCGTTTCGGCTTTTACGCTGAGCTATACTGAAACAGCGCCGAATGGCGATCCTGTTTACTATGCATTCAATGCTGACGGGAACAAGGGCTTTGTAATTGTTTCGGCAGAGGATGCAGGTACCCCAATTATTGGGTATTCAGGCAAAGGTCTTTTTGCAATGCCTGAACACGAAAATAATTTTACCAGTTGGATGAGCAAACGCAAAGCTGAAATTATAAATATGCGTGCACATGCACTTAAAGCCACGGACGATATTGCAAACACATGGAATAACTATTCATTAAATAAAGCAAATGGCCATAACTTTAAGTCAGCGGTAAATACATATATGTGTCAAACTGAATGGGATCAGGAATATCCTTACAATACCGACTGCCCTATTTATTACTATGGTAATGCGTTCCCAACCTATACAGGTTGCGTTGCAACAGCCATGGCACAGGTAATGAAGTATTGGAATTTTCCTCCAAATGGTACAGGACAAAATTCGTATACATTTTATGATAACCCATTTGGCACTTTAACAATGAATTTCAGTGGTAAAATTAATTGGTCGAATATGGTAAATGCACCCACAACATACAGCCCGGACATAGCCGGGTTAATGGAAGAACTTGGCTACAGTGTTGACATGACATATAGTGCAGATCCTTATGTAGGTAGTGGTGCATGGGTAACCGAGGCTGAGGATGCAGGTGCATCTGCACAAAATTCATACAGTGCATATTTTTACTACAACAATGTAACAGCAGTTTCACAATCGTCATACACTGCTTCGGCATGGATAGCGCTTATTGAAAATGAATTCATAGCGAACCGCCCGGTGCAATATGTAGGCTTTACCTCAGGTGGTGCAGGGCACTCATGGGTAGCAGATGGATATAATTCAAGCAACGATTTTCACATGAACTGGGGTTGGGGCGATACAGCCAATGGATGGTTTTTACCTACAAACCTTAACCCTACATTCCCGGGCGGATCTCAAGATTTCACAGCAAACATAGGTGCACTTATTGGTATTCAACCTTCAAACCAGCCATTTATTAACTATACTGCAGGTCAGCAACCAGTATATTGTAACCCATCAAGTGGTACAACCAATATTGGTTTAAACGCTTACGATTATTATTCGCCTAATGTAACCTTTACATGGACCATTAGCGGCACAACACTTGGCGGAGCAACCATTACCCCATCGGGCACAAATAATATTAATGCTCTGGTTAGCATTACCCCAACAACAAAGGGTAGCGTTACAATTACATTAACTTCATCAGTACCTACAGGTTCTACCGGTTTCACTACCAGGTCAACAACTACAACTTTCTGGGTTGGCGCGCCTGAGGTTGCACCTACAACACTTACCTATGCCCAGGCTGGCAAAACATGCTATTTCAATGCCGAAGTTAATGCTGTATCGGGCGCTACCGCTTACCAGTGGAGCACAAACGGAAGCTTTCCGGCACCAAGCGCAGGAGGTACACCTACACCTGTAACAACCGGTGCTGACTACGACCCGCTAACCTATTATGTAATTTATGCCAGAGGCGTAAATGTTTGCGGAGCAGGGCCTACCTCCATTAAGTTTGATAAGGAAACTCCCGGTAAGCCACCAGGTGCATGCCTTGAAGACCCTATTAAAATAAACAATGATGGTGTGATCACAGATGCTTTCAAATTATTCCCTGATCCGGCAAGCACTGAACTTACTATTCAATATACCGTTGGAACTGAAAACACCGGCAATGTAAATATTGATGTGTACGACATGTTGGGCAAAAAAGTTGAAAGCTGGACATTACCTGCTAATGAAAACAGTGCAACCGAAAATGTTTCGGGCCTGGCCAAAGGCATGTATATATACATG
>DATHNG010000185.1:0-9921 GCA_035486275.1 Bacteroidia bacterium | reverse complement strand
TTGCCAATTCCATCCCATCCGAAAATGTATTCTACAAAAACGGCGCCGGCTATTAAACTTGCAAACCAACCCGATATTGCTGTAACAACAGGGTTAAGCGCATTCTTTAAGGCATGCTTGCTTATGATCTTGTTTAGTTTTAGTCCTTTGGCAAATGCTGTACGTATGTAATCGTGCGAGAGGACTTCAAGCATTGATGCACGTGTAAGCTGCACTATAATTGCAAGCGGCCTTATGCCTAATGTAAGTGCCGGTAATATCAGGTTCTTAAGGTCAAGGTATTGGCCCGTGCCATCGTCAGATATGGTATATAAGTTCCCGACCGTATTTAAACCTGTATACTTATGTAATATGTGCCCGAACAACCATGCAAATATTAAACCGACAAAGAAAGAAGGCCCTGCAAGCCCAAGTACCGATAGCACTACCGATATTTTATCGAAAATAGAATCTTTTAATAGCGCGGCAATGATACCTAAAAAGATACCGATAATGGAAGCAAATACTATAGCTGTAATAGCAAGTACCGCTGTATTGGGTAACGTTGAAGCAATTATTTCAGATACTTTTCTCCGGCTTTGATATGAGCGCCTCAGGTAAGGATATTTCAATATCAATACTTTGTTCTTCGATACCCTGAACAATTCTGTAAAGTGATTATACTTATTCGTATCGAGGTAAACAGCGCTTTCTTTTTCCTTGTCGTTATATATTGAAATAGGAGAAAGGTCATCTACATACATTAAGAACTGTGTGCTTAATGGTTTATCAAGCCCAAGGTCTTTGTTTATGATTTTAATTGCTTGCGCATCGGCATGCTGGCCGAGCATTAGGCGGGCAGGGTCGCCAGGCAGGGCATTAAATAAAAGAAACACTAATGACAGTACCCCGACAAGTACCAGGAAACCGTAGAATATCCGCTTAATTATAAAGTTTATCACTATTTATGAAAGTATTGCGCGTTTAAAGTCTTATAGTCAGGTATTGAATGATAGTGCCACATGGCTATTACAATTCCGTCTTTTATCATCATTATGCCCGGGTTTGAACGTATCATGGTTCTTAACTGGGTATCGTCTGTATTATAGAAAAGATATTGTGCGTGGTTCTTTTCCTTGAATTTATTTATATCGTCTTCACCCGATGCAGTTAAGCAACTAACCCTCATGTGATTCTTTATGAAATCATTTGCAAGGCTGTTTAACTTTCCTTCTGTTTCAGCACTTTGGTTAGCATCAGCAATTGATGATGAAATAATGAAAAGGCTATAGTTAGGGTCACTTAACAGACTATCGGTACAATTAAATCCATCAAGGTTTACAATATTAAAGTCGTGTATTTTGGCTTCAACACCTTTTTTAATAACCTCGGTTCGGCTGCTTAGATAGTCCCAATCGTTCTGGTAATTCTCCGGAAATTTGTCGAACTCTTTTGTTTCGCCGCTCTTTTTATTCTTTAAGGTGTAGTAGTATTTCAACACATCAGGTACGCCGCCTTTCATGTCGCGCTTAATATCGGTGCCTACTTTATACGGACGGAAATCGATAACGGGTAGATAGTTATAGCAATACCAGCTAAAGAATATAGAAGCGGCAAGGGCAATAATTATAATTCCATTTTCAAGCATGCTTGAAAACGATGAGGTAATATGTTTATGGCCTAAGGCAAGTATTCCTATAATGGCTAGAATAATAACATCTTTCCAGAAAGTAACCCATGGGGTCATAGCTATAGCATCGCCAAAGCAACCGCATTCAAGCACTTTGTTGTAGTGTGCAGTATAGTATGTGAGGAAAGTAAAGAACAGATCGAGCAAGAACAAAAGCCAAAGCGTAAGTTTCTTTCTTGCACCTATAAGAATGAGCACGCCAAGCATCATTTCTATAATTGGTATAATGCATGCCAATGCGAAAGAGAATGATATAGCCCATTTCCACCAAGGGCCAAATGCTTCGAAATATTCAGTCAACTTATAGGAAAACCCTAAAGGGTCGTCGGCCTTTACAAAGCCGGAATAAATAAATACAATTCCCAATAAATACCTGTAAAGCTTTATGCCTTTTTCACGGTACGAAGGCATTAACACCATTACTAAGCCGGCAATGAGCAATAAAATAATGATCAAGGTTACCACTCCTAACAGCGACGAAAAGAAGAATGAAAAGGAAAAATTATCAAGTAATACCTTCATAGCCTATACCGATTCAGTAAGTCGTATTAGTGCAAAAATAGCGTAATTCATAACGTCGTAATAGTTGGCATCAATGCCCTCAGATATAAGGGTTTTGCCCTTGTGGTCCTCAATTTGTTTTATGCGGTAAAGCTTCTGCAGTATCAGGTCTGTAAGACTCGATACCCGCATTTCTCTCCATGCCTCACCATAGTCGTGGTTCTTGTCCTGCATAAGCTGGCGGGCGTTCTTACTATATCTGTCGAAGAGGCTTTCAATTTCCTGGGCCGGCATTTCAATAGGGGCATCGCTGGTAAGCGATAGCTGAATAAGGGCTATAACGGCATAATTGTAAATACCAATAAAGTCGCCGCTTATGTCCTCATCAACCTTATGGGTACCCTTTTCTTCAATACTGCGAATGCGGTTGGCCTTTATAAAAATCTGATCGGTAATAGATGAAACCCTGAGTATGCGCCAGGCGGTTCCATAATCGTACATTTTTTTCACGAAAATGTTCTTGCAAGAGGTAACGGCTACATCAAATTGCGACAGAGTTTTTTGCATAAAATGCTGAAAAGTGTTGAAAGAACAAATATAACATTCGTTTTTGATTAATTTATATACAAAATGAGGTAAATAATTTATGCCTAAGGGTATGCATATTTGACCTACTTTTGAAGCCATTTATCGAACTATTTTAGCCATGGGAAAAAAGACAGAACTGAATATTACCGTAGAATTGGACGAAAACAACCTTCCAATCAATATGACATGGTCCTCAAGCGATGGCGACCAGAAAAGTACGAGCAAGGCATTATTTTTATCGCTTTGGGATGAAAAAGAGAAAAATTCCATGCACCTGCATCTGTGGACCAAGGAAATGATGCTTGATGAAATGAAGCAGTTTATGCATCAAACACTTTTGGCTGAAAGTGATACCATTAAACGTGCCATTGGCGATGAAAAACTGGCCGGTTCTTTATATGACTTTGCCCATGACTTTGCTTTAAAAGCGGGGATTTTGAAGAATGTGGAGAAATAGGCTACTTTGATTCAATAAAGTATTTGAGGCATGAAAGCTTTATCCATAATAGGCATTATAGTAAGCTTAGTTACGTTTTGTGTAAGTTATGGCGTTTTTACTTTTCGAGTTTATTGCGGTGGTGAGATAAACCCTCCTATATTATTTCCAACAGTAGGTAGCATTACGCTATTATATAGTTCAATTTTCTTTTTATTGTTTTCAATTATATCAACTATTGTGGCTTTTAGAAGGAAAAATAACGCCAGAATGGATGAGGTGGAGAAAGTATGGCCTAAAGAATAATTAGTTTACCTATTAAACACCAGTCGCATTCCCTTTACCGATTCATCAAATGTACCATTGTTGTAAACCAGGTTGCCATTTACAAAGGTGTGTGTAACCTTTGCGTGGAAGGTTTCACCTTCCATTGGCGCCCATTGGCATTTGTATAATATGTTCGATTTATCTACTTTCCATGGGCTGTTCAGGTCCACCAGGGTAAGGTCGGCGTAATATCCCTCGCGTATGTAGCCTCGCTTTTCAATATGAAAACAAGTAGCCGGTGCATGGCACATTTTTTCTACAATGGTCTCTAACGAAATACGGTTTGCATGATGGAATTCTAACATGGCAACCAATGAATGCTGCACCATAGGCGCACCCGAAGGGCAACAGAAATATTCCTGTTCTTTTTCGTGTGGGGTATGTGGTGCGTGGTCGGTAGCAACTGTATCAATATGGTTATCGAGCAGGGCTTTCATTAAGCCGGTGCGGTCGTTCTCTGTTTTAATGGCAGGGTTCCACTTTATCCAGTTGCCTTTGTTGGCATAATCTTTATCGCTGAACCATAGGTGATGTATACAAACTTCGGCTGTAATGCGTTTCGTTTCCAGTGGTACTTTATTGGTAAACAAACTGGTTTCTTTAACAGTCGATACATGCACAATGTGCAATCGTGTATCATACTTACGTGCCAGTTCCACCGCATGTTGCGATGATATATAGCAGCACTCTTCGGTACGTATTTTCGGGTGGCTATCGGGCGGAGGGTTCTCACCGAATTTTTCCTTGAAAAGCTTTGAATTTTCTTCTATAATATGTTCGTCCTCGCAATGTGCTGTAAGCAGGGTAGGGCATTGTGCAAAAAGGCCTTCAAGGGTTTCAGCATTATCCACACACATGTTTCCGGTCGATTGCCCCAGGTAAACCTTAACACCACACACATTTTTCGGGTCGGTCTTTAATACTTCATCCAGGTTAGTGTTAGATGTACCCATGTAAAACGAATAATTGGCAAGCGCCTTATCCTTCGCAATACGGAATTTATCTTCTAATATTTCCTGGGTAAGCACAGCCGGAACCGTATTGGGCATATCCATGAATGATGTTACACCACCCGCCACAGCTGCCTTCGATTCTGAATAAATATCTGCTTTATGGGTCAGGCCCGGTTCGCGGAAATGAACATGTGTATCTATAATTCCCGGCAACAGGTATTTGCCGGTAGCATCAATTATTTTGGCAGTCAAGGCTGAAATACCAGTGCCTATCTCTACAATTATTCCTTCTTCAATAAGCACATCACCTACGAAGGTCTTCCCTTCATTAACAATAAAAGCATTTTTAATCAGCGTGCTTTTACTTGCCATGTTTCCCTAAGCGCATTTGTATAACTCCCCAAAAGGCCTCTTTAAATATACCCTTGCTCATTTTCGATATGCCTACCTGCCTGTCAATGAAAGTAATAGGCACCTCAACTATTTTGAATTTGAGTTTATGTGTCAGGTATTTCATTTCTATCTGAAAGGCATAGCCTATGAATTTTATATTATCTAAAGGTAATGCTTCAAGCACCCTACGCCGGTAACATTTAAAACCTGCTGTAGTATCTTTTACACTTATCCATAAAACTGTTCTTACATATACCGATGCAAAGTACGACATCAATACACGCTTAACATCCCAGTTCTTTACATCGCCGCCCTTTACATAACGTGAACCAATAGCCAGGTCAGCACCTTTTACGCATGCTTCTTTCAATCTCAACAGGTCTTCAGGGTTGTGTGAAAAGTCTGCATCCATTTCAAAAATAAACTCGTAGCTTTTCTTTAATGCCCACTGAAAGCCCGCAATGTAAGCAGTTCCCAAACCAAGTTTGCCCGCACGTTCAATTATAAACAAACGATCGGGAAATTCGTTCATCAGGTTCTTTACAATAGTGGCTGTACCATCGGGCGAGCCATCATCAATAACAAGCAAATGAAAATCGCCGGGCAATGAAAGCACTTTTCGGGCAATACTTTCAATATTGCCTTTTTCGTTGTATGTAGGTATTATTACTAAGCTATCTGACATTACCAGGGGATGTGATGCAAATATGAGAAATAAACTTTACTAAGCCTAAAATATTGTTCATGGGGTTAAAGCATCATTCTGCGGTGATAATTGATCCGGCCTAAATGATAGCCCAAATGCGATACCAGGTGTGTGAGAAAATAGAACTTGCTAATGTTTTCTTTGCCCAATAAATGAACGGGAAAGTCAGTGTATTCCTTATCAAGATCACTGTCGGGTATAGCCTGTAATGTTTTTACAACGACTTTTTTTGTCGCTTCAATTTCTTTGAGCAGTTCTGCCACCGGAATATTTTTATCGGAGAATTCCTTATCGCGGTTACGCACATAACCGGTATTGCCAAGTACAGCACCAATAAAATGTTGCAGGTTGCCACAAATATGCAGGCACAGGTTACCACCCGAATTTTTTATATCTCCTTTCACCATCCAAATGCTTTCCTCGGTGGTGTATAGTTTTATTTCCTCAGCAAGTTTGTTCAACTCACGTTCAAAAATGGCGGCAATGTTTGCAGTTATCATTACAAAAAGATATGGAATTAATTCTTTTCAAAAGTATAAAAATAAGCACCTGAATTTCAGAAAACTGAGGGTGTTAACATATTTTAATAAAATAGCTTAAATCAGCGTAAGTTTTTCATTCTGGGTTCGTCTAAGTAGGAAAAATATCAGTATCACAGAGTGATACAGGTCAGGTATATAATTTTGCTAAAAAAGTGTTATATTTGCGCCGTAAAAAATAAGTCATGGAAGAAAGACAAAAGTTTAATGGTACAGGACAAGGACGTATATTCAAGAGTCCTTTCCTTGAGATGTTTACCAAAACCTCTCACATTATTGCTATGTGTACCGATATCCCTATTATAATTACCTTTTTGTGCCTAGGTGTTCACTTTTTTCCTATGCCGGTTTGGCACATAATTGGTTTATATGTTATTGGCATGTTATCATGGAGTTTAGTAGAGTATGCACTACACCGCTGGATATTCCACTTTATAAATGAATCGAAATGGAGTAAACGTTTTCATTATGTTGTGCATGGTGTTCACCACGAATACCCCCGCGACGAAGAAAGATTGTTCATGCCTCCGCTGCCTACTTTAATATATGCAGCCATGTTCTTTGGTGTGTTCTATATCTTTTTAGGACACTATACCTTCTATTTTATGGCAGGTTTCACTAATGGATATTCTATTTATGCTTTCATGCATTGGGCTATTCATGCATTTACTCCGCCAAAGCGCCTGGCATTTTTGTGGAAGCATCATAATATGCACCACTACCGCACACAAGAGAAGGCATTTGGTGTGAGCAGCACATTCTGGGATCATATATTCCGTACCCTTCCACCTGAGAAGTAATACATATTAAAAATATTTAAGAACCCTGCTTTTTAGCGGGGTTTTTTGTTAGTATTACCTTAAGAGCGATTTCATCTTTGTTTTTCATTTTTAATTCGTAATTCCTAATTCGTAATTAATTTGGGCGTTCCCCTGCGGGTCGGGCTATCCGTTACAACTCCTCGCTGCGCTTGCGGGGTTTCCACTTCTATCCCTAACGCGGTGCTCCGTGCTATTTTATTTGTTTAGTTATGAAATAGGAAAAAGGTGGGCGCGGTTTAGCCGCGAATGATGCGAGTATATGAAAGACAGGCAAGCAGGGAGCAAATGGCGCCCCTAATAGGGTTAAAAACTTAAAGCCCCTTTAGGGGTTTGGGGCATACGAAAACCATAATAATTCTTAATTCCTAATTTTTAATTCTTAATTACTTGTCGTGCTTTTTCCAGATATCAGGACGACGGTGTTGGGTGCGCTCAACAGATTGTGCCAATCGCCAGTTCTCAACCTGTTTAGGATCACCCGATAACAATACATCAGGCACCTTCAGGCCTTTATAATCAGCAGGGCGGGTGTATACGGGTGGCGCCAGCAAATTGTCCTGGAAAGAATCGGATAGCGCCGATGTTTCATCAGACAACACACCAGGCAGCAAACGAATGATGGCATCGCAAAAAATGGCAGCAGGTAATTCGCCACCACTCAGCACATAATCGCCAATTGATATTTCTTTAGTGATGAATAATTCACGCACACGTTCATCAACTCCCTTATAATGCCCGCAGAGTAAAATGATATTTTTTGCCATAGAAAAAGTATTCGCTTTTTCCTGGTTAAATATTTCCCCATCGGGCGTCAGGTAAATAATTTCGTCGTAGGTACGTTGCGCTTTTAGTTCTTCAATGCATTTGGCAATAGGCTCAATGGTCATAACCATGCCTGCGCCACCACCAAAGGGGCTATCGTCAACCTGTTTATACTTGCCAATGCCATAGTCGCGCAGGTTTATAAAGTTTACAGTAACCAGTTTTTTTTCAATAGCACGTTTTACTATAGAATGCTGAAAAGGGCTTTCTAATAGACCGGGATGCAGTGTTATAATATCTATGTGCATAGGGCAAAGGTAATAAATGTTGAAACTTATTTTTATCCGCAAGCATTATTTGCTCTCGATCCTGAATTCCACCCTTCTGTTCTTCTTTTTGCCCTGTTTGGTATCATTGCCGGCAACAGGGTTGGCGCTGCCATATCCTTTATAGGTAACGCGTGTAGCTGCTATACCTTTCGATATTAAATAATCAGCAACTGCTTTAGCTCTTGCTTTAGATAACTTCAGGTTCTTGTCTGCCGTTCCTGTACTGTCCGTATATCCGCTTATGTCTATTTTTTCAAAGCTATTATGATGTAAATAGTTCAGCAATGTATCTAGTTCCTGAAATGAAACAGGCGACAGTGCATACTTGTCTGTTTCAAAAAAAACATTGGTAAAAGCGATATTCTCGTTCTCTGCAATTTGTTGGGGCTTAACCGGGTCCTTGGTTATTTCATTTCCGCAATCAAATGTACCGTTCCTTTTAAATAATGATACGCAAACATCATCTACATAGTAATAGGCTACTCCTCTTGAGCGAGAATCGCCGGAATCTTTTTTTAGTTTACATTTTTCATTGGGCGTGAAATTACCCAAGGTCATAAACTGTTCATCACCTTGTGCCGTATACGTCCACGATATTTTGGTCCATCCGGCAGTATCCATTACGGGAGCGTCCGAATAAGACAATTGAGGAGAAAAAGGTAAGCGCTCATCATCATTCCTTTTTACCGAATCGGGAGTAAACAGAACTTGAATATCTGATAAGCCGAACGTTGAAGTTGGTGAGAGACTAACATAGAAATATACCACATACTGCTTGCCCTTTATCAACGGTGAAATAAGTTTAGTGGTAAGATATTCACGATACTCATGCCCTGTTTTGTGACTCACGTTAGAATAAAATATCATCCCTATATATCCTTTCCCGGTTCTGGCATTTTTAAATCCCCTGAAATTGTCGGGAACACCTACGAATTGTAGCCCATGGGTTTGCTGATAATATATAGCCTGAGGTGTTGCAGCGCACATATTAAAGTAATCGGTAGAGCCCTTTGTCGGTTGATACCACCTGGTAATAAATTTACTGCCAGCATCTCCTTCAGGGCAGTCAGTATGTCCTTCGAAACTGGGATTAGGCACCAGGTTTTGAGCAGAACAAAGGCGGGATGCGAATATTATAATTGCGAGATGAAGTAGGATAGCATGATTTCTGAAATACATTAAATAAGTACTTTATATTTTAATGTTATAATGCAATACGCTTAAGAAAGATACAAAACCTGCAAGTATGCTCTTAATCCAATCGCCCTTGTACCAATAGTTTATAAAGCTATCTTCGTCAATCGAAAAATGAGATAGTGACGGAGGATAGACCAAATACGATAACAAGAATTTTTAACACCATCAGGGAATCGCTGAATGGGGTAGAGCGTGATTATACACAAGGCAGTATTCGTACTGCAGTGTTTCTGCTGGCTATACCTATGATACTGGAGTTAAGCCTCGAGAGTGTATTTGCATTGGTGGATATGTTCTTTGTCGGTAAGCTTGGGCAGAATGCTATTGCTACAGTTGGGCTTACAGAATCGGTTATAACATTAATATATTCTATTGCTATTGGGTTAAGTACCGCAGCAACCGCTATAGTTGCACGCCGGATAGGAGAAAAGAACCCTGAAGCAGGCGCACATGCAGGCGCACAATCGTTGATAATTTGCGTGCTGCTTACCATATTTATAAGTGCCGCCGGAATGTATTTCGCCGGAAATATTCTATCGCTCATGGGTGCTAATCCTGATGTGGTTAGACAGGGCGCCATATTTACACGTATAATGTTTTCAGGCAGCATTGCTATTATGCTGCTCTTTTTAATTAATGGTATTTTCCGTGGTGCAGGAGATGCAGCCATTGCTATGCGCAGTTTGTGGGTGGCCAGCCT
>DATHNG010000184.1:0-20688 GCA_035486275.1 Bacteroidia bacterium | reverse complement strand
GAGAAACACCTGCCTCTTATTGAAGACAGTACCCAACGCAAGCGGATCAAACACTACGTAACCGAAAACAAAAGAACCGAAGCAGCCCTGAAGGCATTTGAAAACCGAGACATGAAAGCCCTGGGTAAGCTGCTTACGGCTTCGCACAATTCCTTAAAAAATGATTATGAAGTAAGCTGCGATGAGCTTGACTTTCTGGCCAGCGAAGCGCTTGAAACAGGCTATTGCCTTGGCTCCCGCATGATGGGTGGAGGCTTTGGAGGGTGTACAATTAACCTTGTTGGTAAAAATGATGTATCTGCCTTTAGTTATCACATAACAAAAACATATATTCGCCGCTTTAATTTTGAAACTGAAATCAACGCATATCAATCTGTAAGTGGTGCGGGGGTACAAAAAACTTAATATATGTATACATTAACATCAGAAAAGATCTTCGGAAAAGACAAGTTAAAACTTTCAAACCCTGCATCAGGCGAATACCTGTCTATTATTCCTTCATTGGGTGGAAACCTGCATGAATTGGTATTATTGAAGAACGGAACACTTCACAGTATTATTGATGGAGACATTAATGAAGACGGTGTAGCCGGAAAAATAACAAACCACTACAAAGGATCGAAACTGAGCCCCTTTCCTAATCGCATAGCTAACGGCGAATACGATTTCAACGGCCTTACTTATAAACTTGAACTTAACAGCCCGCCAAATGCTATACATGGCCTTTGCTGGAAAATGCCTTTCACATTAAAATCTGAGTTAATGCAAGCCGATTCAGCATCGGTGGTTCTTGAAGCCGAATACAAAGCAAGGCATACCGGATATCCATTCAGTTACCGCATTGAAATGGAATACATATTGACAGAGAACGATTTGAAGTGTATTACACGTGTTACCAATACTTCCATATATATATTCCCTATTGGCGATGGATGGCATCCATACTTCACTACAGGCTCGAAAGTAGACACGCTACAATTACAGCTGCCTGAGCATAAGCACATGGAACTTGATAAATTACTTCCTACAGGAAAATATTTATCTGACAAATTATTTACTACGCTTACTCCGATAAAAGACAGCAAACTGGATGATTGTTTTGAGCTGAATGAAACTGACCAGATTGTTGAAACAAGATTAGTTGACAAGCAAAAGAACATCAGCATTGTGGTATGGCAACAAACCGGCGAACCTGGTTATAACTTCATACAAGTGTATACACCTGCTGACCGCAATTCAATTGCTATAGAGCCAATGAGCTGTGCACCCGACGGGTTTAACAATCGCAAAGGACTTGTTATACTTTCTCCAAAACAAACCGTTGAGTTTTGTTTCGGAGTTAACCTGGAATAATATTTACCGTACTACTACAAACCGGCCTGAGCATTTAAAATTGTTCCCGGTTATGGTTGCTATATAAGTTCCGGCTACCATACCTTTAGTATTAATGCTAACCGTATGATTGCCCGGTGTTCTATCCGCAACAGGAATTTCTTTTACTACCCTGCCCTGCATGTCGTAAATGGTAATGGTTACCTTTTCACTTTCAGGTATTATAAAAGCTATTGTTCCGCTGCCGTTCATTGGGTTCGGGTAAATTTTCATACCGGCTCTTATCCCGACATTATTTGTTAGCTGGTTTATACCTGTTGGTACAAAAAATGTAGAATCGACATACAGCCCACGGCCACCGGTTGCTATATACACCTTACCTGAATTATTGCAGTTCCATGGTGGCAAAGTTTGTTGCTTAATGGCAAGTGTTATAGTATTATCCATTCTGTTATTATCTGCCGACCATACCGGAGAAGCAGCGGTAACATCAGGGGTTGAATAAACCCCATGTTCAGTAGCTAACAATGCGCCATTCGGGTAAGGGCTGTTTATAATATCAATAATCGAACCATATACCGGCATTTCAGGTAAATTCCCCTGTGCAGAGACAAAACCCGGATTAGTGCTTAATGCATTGCTGCAATAATACACATGTGTTCCGCCAGTGTATCCCCCAACAGTAACTACCATGTGATTACCATTTTTCGGATCAACTGATATGCTTAGTATATCAGCTCCGGCCAGGTTAATTGCGGAAGTTAAACTTTTAGATTTTACGCGTGTTAAATGGTTTGCACCACCGGGTTGAGAAAATAAAGCACCTGTTGTGTACACATTATCTATAATTGAATCGAGATTTGAAAAACGAAACAGCTGCCCACCTTCTGTACCGACAAACAATGCATCTCCATTAGGTGACCATGCCATACAGTGCACAGGGTCGGTACCTTTAAATGCATCAGGCAATGACAAAGGCCCGCCAATTGGCATCCACACCATCTGGTCATTAAAATCTGCTGCCTGCATCATCATCCATACACCATTGTTAGCAGAAAATGCTGTAGCTATTTTAGAAATAACCCGGTTCTGTAATTTCACTATGGCATTTTTTGCAACAGCTTTACTAAGTACATATTGAAAATCCATATTGCCGTTAGGGCTGACAGGGAAAATGGTGTCGCCGGCATTATATGCTTTATCCGCAATCCAGTTAAGTGAATCAAGTGTAGTTGTATCATAAGGATTTTCATACAATGCAAGTGGGGTAACATAACAACCCGATCCTAAATTCGCTACACTATCTATATTGGCGCCTTTATTAAATCCGGATGTAGTGTTATATCCTCCCGTTGGGGTTATCAAACTTGTCAAACCATCTGAGCGAAACAAGATATTACCACTAGGTGCAGTGGAGTAACAAATATTCGCATTTAAAGATGAAATGGCACATTGTCCTCCATCTGAATAATCAAATGTATGTCCATATTGGAAATCCCATGAACTACCCGGAATATAAATTGTTCCATTATCCTGCGATCCGGCTAATACACCCTCGTTATAATAAGTATCAGCAGGAATAGCGATAGAGTAAAACTCGGTTACATTGTAACCATTATCGTACTGTTGGAAAGATTGGGCGCCATCAGTGCTTTTATAAACTCCTCCATCACATCCTATATACATAGTCTTGTTATCAGGAGCTATAGCTATAACATGATCGTCACGGTGAACATATCTTGGCAATCCAATAGAATCAACGTTTGAATTACTTAAATTAGCCCATGTGCCTATAGTGTCTCCCGGGGAAGTTTGTGTCCAGGACCATAATACAATTCCGCCAAATATAACTTTGCCTGGATTATTGGGAAATATCCCGATTGCGTTATCATAAGTTCCTTGCCCATAACTACCGGATAGAGAATATGGGTCAACTGACTTGTTATTTATTTTATGCCAGTTACCACCAATACCGGAACTAACAGCATCTTTGGTCATATAAATACCAATTAAATTACCGTTGGAGCCAATTACAGATGCATAGGCATAGTTTGAATTACCGGGTGCAATGCCAAATTCAATTCTTCCACCGCCGGAAGATGGAAGTGAATCATACCCCGATTTATGAACTTGTGTAAAATTAGTAGCTGAAACTCCGGTGTAAGCATAGTATGCTGTTCCATTGTAACATGCAAGCACTAATTTCTTATCATCCGAGGTTTTAACATCCAATGTATTCCCATACATTTTACCGGTACTATTGGTAGCATAATTAAAAGTATTCCCTCCATCTGTGCTAACCATTAACCCGGCATTTGTACCGGCATATATTATATCAGGACTACCTGATATAATTGCTACGCGGTCTGTATAAGCCCACAGTATTACATCATTATCAGGCTGTGTTGGAACAGTTGCTGGTAATACATTAAATGTTGCTCCGTCATCAACCGACTTATAAATTCCGGCACCAAGCTGTGAAGTACCAAATCCTTGCCCCTGATAATACAAGCTGAACCCGGCACCTGTTCCTACAAAAATAGCTCCACTTGAATCCTGGGCTATGCACGAAATACAATCATTTGATATACCAACGGCAGTACTATCCCATGAATTACCACCATTGACAGATTTCCATAAACCACCGGCCACACCACCTGCAAATAAAGTTTGCCCTGTCGGGTCATTTTTATCTATCAGCAGGGCTCTTGTCTGGCCACCAATATTATCGGGGCCTAGCGGATTCCAGTATAAACCCATTGAGCTTAATGCTCTGTGAAACTTTTTATCCGACTCAATTATTTGCTGGCATTTCAGCATGGCCACGTAATCAATTGTATTGGTACCCGGTGTTTTACGCGCATTGAAAAAGTATTGATCCCTTGTTTCCTGTGCACCATTAGCTATTTGTTTTTTAACAGTATTATCTGGGCTATACTGCCTCACTGGTTTATCGCCGAAAAATAATCCTGATAAAAATATAAGGCCCATAAAACCTGAAGGAAATAATGAAGACTTCGTAACGTAAATCTTGTTCTTAAACATAATTGTTTGTGCGTTAAAAGTGGTTATAGTTGAAAACTATCTGGTACAAACGTATGCAATTTATTCGGCTTTTGCAAAGACGATTCCATTACTTTTGCAGGTATATGTTCAAAAAACTTATACCGGCATTTTTGTTTTTTATAGCATTGAGTAGCTATGCCCAAAAGGCGCCTCTGTTTACCCATGCCGATACCCTGCGGGGTAAACTTACCGCCGAACGCAGGTGCTATAATGCATATTATTACGACCTGCACCTTAAAATTAATACCGACAAGCATTTTATCATTGGATATAATGTGATAGATTTCAAAGTCGACACCACTTTTACACGCATGCAGGTCGACCTTTTCAAAACCATGGATGTTGATAGTATTATGCATGGCAATACAAAGCTTACCTATACCCGCGATAGCAATGCCATGTTCATAAGCTTTACCTCGCCCGAAATGCAGGGCATACATGATTCCATAAAAGTGTTTTATCACGGCTATCCGCAAACAGCTAAGCGTCCGCCATGGGATGGTGGCTTTGTGTGGGAGAAAGACACTACCGGAAAAACATGGGTTGATGTGGCATGCGAAGGCACCGGTGCATCGTTATGGTGGCCATGTAAAGATCATCTGTCAGATAAACCGGACAGCATGCGCATGAGCTTTGATGTGCCCGATGGATTGATGTGTGTAAGCAATGGTCGCCTGCGTTCAAAAACAAAAACAGATAGTAATTACACCCGATTTGTATGGTTTGTATCGGCGCCCATTATTAATTACGATGTAACAGTAAACATTGCCGACTATGCACACATATCAGATTATTACCTGAGCGGAAAAGATACATTGACCCTTGATTATTATGTGTTGAAATATAACGTACGAAAAGCCTTGATGCAATTTGCGCAGGTAAAAAAGATGCTGGCCTGTTATGAAAAATTCTTTGGCCCCTACCCTTTTATAAAAGATGGCTACAAACTGGTAGAAACCAATTACTGGGGAATGGAACACCAGAGCTGCGTGGCATATGGCAATAATTATAAAACAGAAAAGCCCTATGGTTTCGATTTTATAATTATACATGAAAGCGCACACGAATGGTGGGGCAACAGCCTCAGCTGCCGGGATGCTGCTGATATGTGGCTGCACGAAGCCTTTGCAACCTACGCCGAAGCTTTGTATGTAGAATGCACAAAAGGATACAGCACATCTATCGACTACCTGAAAATGCAACAGGAAAAGGTAGGCAACAAGTATCCTGTTATTGGGCCCTATTACGATGTGAACTTCCAAGGAACAGAGAATGATGATGATATGTATTACAAGGGAACGTGGATGCTGCATACCTTCCGTCACGTACTGAACAACGATTCACTGTTCTTCGCAATTCTTATCGGCTTGCAAAAACGATTTTACCATAGCAGCACCAATACAGCTGAAGTGCTTGCATATATTGATACACTGGCGGGCAAGGACTACAAACCTTTTTTCGATCAGTACCTGAACTATGCTTCCTTGCCTGTATTCAACTACAAATTCACCACCGATAAAAATGGTAAGCGAGTATTGAACTATCGCTGGATAGCTCAGGCAAAAGATTTTTCAATGCCCATCAAGGTAAAGTACCAGTCCGCGATAGTTGATAGCAACACCATAACAAACCTAACCCTTACACCTACCGCCAAATGGCAAACTATAAAACTCCCCAATATTACCGACCCTATGTTTTATGTAGATACCGATGAGTTTTATGTAGAAGTTAAAAGAGAGAAGAACCAATAATCTATTTATATATGTCAAACAAAACTATACTTTCAATTGCGAACCAATGGTTCGATGCATTTAACGAACATAACCTCGAAAACCTGCTTGCACTCTACCACGACCATGCTGAACATTACAGTCCCAAATTAAAAGCACGCAAGCCTGAAACAAAAGGTTTAATTACGGGTAAGCCTGCATTGCGCGCCTGGTGGAAGGACGCTTTTCACCGCTTACCCAGCCTTGAATACATACCGCAGAACTTCATAGCAAATGAATCTTCCGTATTTATGGAGTATGTGCGCTTTGTGGAAGGCGAAGAGAATTTGATAGTGGGTGAAGTGCTTGAAATAAAAGATGGACTTATTGTTTCATCGAGGGTTTACCACGGGTAGGCATTAAACTTATTTTTCAATTTCATTACCGTTTTCATCGTAATTTGTCGTTTCCCCTGCAATGTCATTAACGAAAACAGTTACGCTTTTCAATTTCCCATCAGGATAATACCATTTTACATTTCCATTCATTTTATTGGCTTTGTAGGGTATTTCAAACTCCAATACACCTGTTTCGTAATATCCTTTTTCAGTTCCTTCCTTTTTTAAATCGGTAAAAGATACAACCTTAGCCAGTTTTCCGTTTCCATAAAGCCATCCACTCATAAATGAATTATTGTGCGGTGAGAAACCTACAACATTATAATTACGAATTGCTTCGCTGTATAAATTATCTTTTTTAACCGCATCCTTATACTCCAGGTAAAACAACTTAAACCTTTCCGTTTTTATATACGAAAAACGGCTCCGGTTCAGTTTAAATATTTTGGCTGCTATATGTTCATTGGGGAACTTCTTTTTGTTTAAAGGGAAACCGATCAAAGGCATCCAAATAAGGCGAGTTCTGAAAAAGCCATACTTTACATAATTACTCTTCCCATCATGCCTTGATAAAATTGAATTCAGGGATCCATCATTCATAATAGCTTTGGAGGTGTGTAACGTATCTATTCCAAGTTTATAAAACATGGCCATAGCATCTTGCCAGTTTCTTTCAGGCCTAAGCTGGTACTCTTTCAGTAAGGCATGCTTGCGCCGCCCTCTTACAATTAACATTTTCCCATGCCATGCACCACTTTTATCTTTGTTAAATACAACTTTCTTTGATGATCCCTCAGGCCATGCGTAGTTTATAATTATTTGGGCAGAATCTAAATGATTATTATACCTGTAATCCATTTTTTCCACCAGGCTACTATCGGTTAACTGCCCATACACAGCCTGGATAAACGAAAAGGATAATATAAATATCAGGAGCGATTTCATTGTTCTGTAAATTTAGAAAAATTGACCTGATTAGTATATATGTCTATCAAGTCACAATAATTTATTTTTAGCATCCATGCAACTTTTGGCATGCTGGCGGCGTCTAACAAATAAACAAGCACATTATGCCTCTTTTGCTGGTAATATGGATAGTGAAACTGATACGGGCTTATTCCTATAAGTCGAAATAGTGCTTATACCTTTGCCAAGGTATTTCCCAAATAATGTTAAAAGAAAAAACTGAAAGCATTTAGATTCTTTCTCTTCATTTTGGCTTCATATTAAATACCTAGGTTTAGTTTTTGAAATTGCACTCCCCTTGCAATAAGATAAAACTCAACACGTTAATCCTCCATAATGAATACAAAAAAAGTACTCGTACTGTGTTTTATTACATTAACAGGCCTGGCATTTGCAGCAGGCCTTTATAGTTTCACAACACATAAAAAAGCAATAAGTCCATTGGTGTTTCCTAAGGGTAGCACCTATGCAAAAGAATGGAAGAAAGTTGATTCACTGGTTAACCTCGGCTTATCAAAATCGGCATTGGCGCAGGTTGAGCTTATTTACCAGAAAGCAAAGACTGACAACAATGCCACACAAATTGTAAAGTCAATTATGTTTCGCCTGAAGCTGGTGCAACAATATCAGGAAGACGATGTATTCAAATCAATATACCAGATGAACGATGAAATTAAAACTTCATCGTACCCGCTTACCCCTATCCTGCACTCTATGCTGGCCGATATATACCAGCAATATTACACCCGTAACCGATGGAGCTTTGCGCGACGCACCGAAGTAGTTAATGTGAAACTTGATGATATATCTACCTGGGATTTGAAAACCTTGTTCGACCAGATAATAAAACAGCACATGCTGGCATTGAAAGATGCCGATAGCATGAAACGCACACCTATAGATATGTATGACGACGTGCTTACATACGGAACCCCTGACGGAAGAAAACTAAGGCCAACACTATATGATTTTGTTGCCAACCGTGCCGTTGATTTCTTTATGAACGATGAGCCTGATGTTATACGACCTGCCTATAAGTTTGAATTGAACAGCCCTGACTATTTTAAGAACTACAATGAATTTGCGACAGTAAACATTTCGTATACAGGCGATTCACTAAGCACCAAGTACTATGCCATTAAAATATTGCAGGGACTCATTGCTTTTCATGCACACGACAAAGACCCTTCTGCATTGATAGATGCTGACCTGAAGCGTTTATCGTTTGTTAGGAAATATGCCATAACGGGCATTAACGATAGTTTGTATTTAAACACTTTGCTGGCGCTGGAACAAACATTTATTACATGGCCAGCATCAACCGAAGTAACGCATGATATTGCAGCACTGTACCAGGAAAAAGCTTTAAAGTACGATGGCCGCAAGTCTGAGGACAATAAATGGTTTGCGAAAAAGGCAGTAGTGGAATGCGATGCAGCACAGGCACGATTCAAAGATGCTTATGGTGCACAGCGTTGTGCCGTGCTCGAAAATGCCATTAAAGAAAAGAAAATGGGCTTTGAACTTGAAAAGGCTAATCTTATCAATACGCCATTCAGGGGTTATTTATCGTACACCAATGTTAACCACTTATATGCACGTGTTATTCCGGTTGACTTTGAAAGTTACCGCACATGGAGCAGCAATTATTACCAGGACAGACAGAAAGCATTAAAAAAATACTTAAAAATAAATCCCGTAAAAAAGTGGGATATTGCCCTACCCGATGACGGAGACTACCAGACCCACTATACCGATATTAAAATACCGGAACTGCAGGCAGGTTATTATTTGGTTCTTTTAAGCGCCGATTCAGCATTCTCGTTCGAGAAGAACGGAATTGCATTTGCCGCCACATGGATAAGCAACCTGAGTTTTATAAACAGAAGAACTTCAAGCGGAGGGTATGGGTTTTATGTGCTTGACCGCGAGACCGGTAATCCTATAAAAGGAGCTACAGCCAGTATATGGAGCTCGGTATATAATTACACGTTACGCAAATACGAATACATAAAATACGATTCAAAAACATCCGACGACCAGGGGCATGTTGATTTTGCACCTCGTAAGGACTTCTCTTACTTTGATGTGGAACTCGTAAACGGAAAGGATAGATTCCGCACCGATGATAATTATACATTGTATATGTATAACAATGGTACCAGCAAGCCTGTTATGGAAACAAGCACTACCTTCTTTACCGACAGGGCCATATACAGGCCGGGCCAAACGGTTTATTTTAAAGGTATTATGATCAGTACCGATGGCGAGCATCATGAAATACTTCCCAACCATGCTACCACAGTTACCTTTTTAGATGTGAATTATCAGAGAATAGCCTCGCTTAATTTAACAACCAATGCATACGGCAGTTTTAGCGGAACCTTTACTGCTCCGCAGGGCGTATTGAATGGCGCTATGCAAATAACCGACGGGCATGGTTCCGTGCAGGTGCAGGTAGAAGACTACAAGCGCCCGAAGTTCGATGTTGTATTTGGCCCTGTAAATGGTTCGTACAGGCTTGGCGATTCAGTAAAGGTTGCAGGAACAGCCAAATCGTATTCCGGTGCGAATGTTGATGGAGCCGAGGTAAAATACCGCGTGGTGCGTAATGCAAGTTTCCCGTATTGGTATTACTACTGGTGGGGCTATTACCCTACTTCAGCCGAAATGGAAATTACTAACGGTATTGCAGCAACAAATGATACGGGAGGGTACTTCATCAACTTTAAAGCAATACCTGACCTGAGTATTTCTAAAAGCAGTTACCCTACATATACCTATACCGTGTATGCTGACGTTACTGACATAAATGGTGAAACGCATAGCTCTGAAACATACGTGTATGTTGCCTACAATGCCCTTAACCTGAATGTTGATATGCCAGATGAAGTGAACAGGGATAAGGAACAGAAATTCAATATTACAACCCTGAACACAAATGGCATTGCTGACCCGGCACAGGGAACCATGCAGGTATACCGGCTGAAACAACCCGATAAAATATATCGTTCACGCCCATGGGATAAAGCAGATAAATTCATTATGACGAAAGCTAAGTACGATGCTGCATTCCCGCATGATGAATACAATGGCGAGAATAATATGTATAAATGGGATCGTGGTGAGAAAGTGCTTGAAAAAACCTTCGATACCAAAACCGATAAAGATTTTTCTATTCCCGGTCTTGCAACATGGAAGCCCGGCACATATGTGTTAGAAGCACACACCAAAGACAAATATGGTGAAGATGTAAAGGACATAAAATACTTTACCGTTTATACAGAGAAAGAAAACACCATGCCCGATAACAGCATTGATTGGTTTACCACCATTAAAGACAAAGGAGAACCCGGAGAGAAAGCTTCATTTATTATTGGTTCGAAAGAAAGCGATGTGAAAGTACTTTACGAAATTGAAGAAGAGGGAAAAGCGGTGCGACATGAATGGCTTACCTTGAACGGTGAACAAAAAGTATTGGAGCTACCTATTACAGAACACAACCGCGGTAATTTCTTCGTACATCTGGCATTTGTAAAAGATGGCAGACAGTTCAGTCACGATGTAACTATTGAAGTTCCATACACAAATAAAGAACTTGATCTGTCCTTTGAATCATTCCGCAATAAGTTATTGCCGGGGCAAAAAGAAGAATGGAAGATAAAGATAAAAGACAAGAAGGGCGATAAGATGATGGCCGAAATGATGGCTACACTATATGATGCTTCGCTTGATGCATTCAAGCCTAATTATTGGGAATACAATTTATATACTGCGTTTTATTCACAAATGTCGTGGAGTAATTCAATTGCATTTGGCACACATAATGCAACATTGTATAACGACTACTGGAACCCTGTGGTTTATTATCCATCTATATCGTATGACCAACTGAACTGGTACGGGTATTATTTTTCATACTACTATAGGAATCGTTATGACGGATACGGTGGCGATGTATTGGAGGCTGATGTAGCAGAAGAAAAAGCATTGTCTCCCGTTGCAATAATGTACCATAAGCCTGTTGTAACAACTACATCATCTGCACCGGTGGCAGGATTTATGGCTGGAGACGGTAACTACAAAAAAGATGAAGACAAAAAAGCTGAAATAGACCAAACCACAGCAACTGGTAACAGTGCGGGAGAAGCCGGACCAAGACAAGTTGCAGCGCATGAAAGCGATGGAAGAACCGGCAAGGGTAAAGATGGCGGCGGTGACCTATCGGGTATAAGCGCCCGAACCAATTTTAACGAAACAGCATTCTTCTATCCCCAGCTTGAAACCGATTCAACCGGTAGCGTGATAATTAAGTTTACCGTGCCCGAGGCATTAACCAAATGGAAAATGATGGGGCTTGCACATACCAAAGACCTTAAGATCGGGCAAATAACCAATACGCTGGTTACACAAAAAGAACTGATGGTGGTGCCGAATGCTCCACGTTTCTTTAGGGAGAATGACAAAATAGAATTCACTTCAAAGGTTACGAACTTGTCTGATAAAGACCTGGCCGGTGATGCGCAGTTATTATTGTATGATGCTATTACCATGAAGCCGATAAACATATTGGTACAGACAAAGAATATTGATGATAAAGGAGTGCGACCGTTCTCGGTAAAAAAAGGCTTGAGCACTAACCTTACATGGGACCTTATTATACCCGAAGGTATTGGCGCCATTACCTATAAAGTAGTAGCTAAGGCCGATAACTATAGCGATGGAGAAGAAATGGCCATACCCGTGCTTACCAACCGTATGCTGGTTACCGAATCAATGCCATTGCCTATACGTGGCAACCAAACCAAAACATTCAGGTTCGATAAACTGATAAGCCAGAACGGAGGCTCCACTACCCTACGCAACCACAAACTAACGCTTGAGTTTACATCGAACCCGGCATGGTATGCAGTGCAGGCATTGCCCTATATTATGGAATACCCCTATGAGTGCGCGGAACAAACATTCGATCGTTTTTATGCCAATAGCATTGCCTCGAACATTGCTAACTCATCACCGAAAATAAAAGCCGTGTTTGATAGTTGGAAGAACTCAACACCTGATGCATTGCTTTCAAACCTTGAAAAGAACCAAGACCTGAAATCGCTTATGCTGGAAGAAACCCCATGGGTGCTCGATGCAAAAGATGAAACCGAACGCAAGCACCGTGTGGCAATATTGTTCGACCTTAACCACATGGCCAATGAATTAGGCAAGGCAATGGCTAAGCTTGAAAAAATGCAGACATCAAACGGTGGTTGGCCTTGGTTTGAAGGTATGCCCGACGACAGGTACATTACCCAATACATTATTACCGGTATGGGGCATCTCGATCATTTGGGTGTTAAAAATGTACGCAGCGACGGTAAAGTATGGAATATGGTATACAAGGGAACAAGATACCTTGATGACCGCATTCGTGAAGACTATGAAGAGATATTGAAATACGACCACCCGGAGTTGGATCATTTGGGTTATGAAGAGATACAGTATTTATATGCACGCAGTTACTTCAAGGATATCCCGATTGCATCGCGCGATCAAAAAGCATTCGACTATTTTAAAGGGCAGGAACAACAATACTGGATGAATAAAGGCCGCTATATGCAAGGTATGATAGCGCTTGCATTGAACAGGTATGATGATAAGGCAACTCCGGCCAAGATCATGAAATCGCTAAAAGAAAATTCATTGAGCAGCGAAGAAATGGGCATGTACTGGAAGGAGAACTACGATGGTTTTTATTGGTGGGAAGCGCCAATTGAATCGCAGGCATTGCTTATTGAAGCCTTCGATGAAGTGTCGCACGATGAGCAATCGGTGGATGATCTGAAAGTATGGTTGCTGAAAAGCAAACAAACCCAAAACTGGCATACAACCAAGGCAACTACCGAAGCCTGTTACGCACTTTTATTGCGTGGCACCGATTGGCTAGCAACCGACTCGCAGGTTGAAATAACATTAGGCGACACAAAAATTGATCCTAAGAAAATGCCTGATGTAAAACAGGAAGCGGGAACAGGTTACTTTAAAACATCGTGGAGCGGTGGCGATATAAAACCGGAGATGGGCAACGTAACCGTGGTGAAGAAAGACCAGAGTGTAAGCTGGGGCGCATTATATTGGCAGTATTTTGAACAACTGGATAAAATTACGAACAGCAAAACACCATTGCAGTTGACCAAAAAACTTTCGGTTGAACGAAACACCGCGAGCGGACCTGTACTCGAAATTATTGACTCAACCACCAAGTTGAAAGTGGGCGACAAAATAATTGTGCGTATTGAATTACGTGTGGACCGCGATATGCAATATGTGCAAATGAAAGACATGCGTGCATCGGGCTTTGAACCAATCAATGTAATATCGTCATACAAATGGCAGGATGGCTTGGGCTATTATGAAAGCACCAGAGATGCAGCTACCAATTTCTTTATATCGTACCTGAGCAAGGGCACTTACGTGTTTGAATATCCGTTGCGTGTTACCCATAATGGTAATTTCTCAAATGGTATTACAAGCATACAGTGTATGTACGCACCTGAATTTACAAGCAATTCAGAAGGTATACGGGTAAAGGTGGGTAATTAGCGGTTGCTTTACTTATGCAAGCAATTGCCGAAAGGGAAATAAAATAATGTACACGATGCAACCATTTATATATCTAAAACCGTCTTAGGTATAGAAACAATAAACATCTAATATAATAGTACATGAAAACAATTACCGAACTGGTTGGCCTGTATGATGATTTTTTCAAGAAACTCAGTAAGAAATTAAACACCGACCCTAACGATCCCATTGTAAGAGCTGAAGAATTTGAAACACCCACGGATGCTGAAATTGATGAACTTGCTAAAAAACTAAATGTATTTGTTCCTGAAGATGTACGCCAGTTCTGGAAATCGTTGAAAACTGTATACACTGCGGCAATGTTCGACGATGGTGAATGGGAAGCCGGTTGGGATTTCATTCCCGTAAATCTGGTGCTAAGAGAAACACCCCGTTTACAGGAACTTGCAAACAATTATGAAGATAGTGACCCGATAAAGAAAATACATAAAACAGGGGTTCAGTTAACGTACGAAGAGCCTGTTCTTTTATTTGACGGAGATGCGAAAACAAAAAAAGGTGTTGTACATTTTATGCTATGGGATGGCAGCCCCCTACCCGATGCCATTGCACCCGATTTCAGCACCTTTTTTGAACACTGGCTGGCAGCAGGTTGTTTTAAGGTCAGGGATTTTGATGCTTACCATAAAGTTGTAAAAAGCATTATACCCATTAAAATAGCTACGGCAGATAATCTATGGCTCAGGTATTTCAACAAACAATACCATAGCAAACCTGCAGAGGCTCCGGCAGAGATATGTATAGCCCCTGATGAAGCCTATGCAATGGGGAGCGAAGGAATAAAACTATGGAGAGCAGGCAAACAAAAAGAGGCCATAATCAATTTTGAGAAAGCAATTGAAGCAGCCCGCAACGTAAAAGATGTGGGCCTTATGTCAGGTACCATACGCAACTATGCCTTGCTGACCACAGAAGCCGGCCGTAAAGATGAAGGTATTCAATTAATGAAAGACTACCTCAGTAAATACGACCCTAACATGCACCCTGATGGGCGTGCCTTTACCCTATTAGGCCAATTACTTTATGAAGATGGTCAATTGGAAGAAGGGCTTGCCATGTGCCAGCGTGGCCTTGAAATACTTCCGCAAAATGCACTAGGTTATTATACCCGCGCTTGCGCGTATATAAGACTAAAAAAATACAATGAAACAATTGCTGATATTGCACAAGCCATAAAACTCAAGCCTGAATTAAAAGAAGATATCAGTAATGATGGCGACTTTGCTCCGCTTAAGGGCATGCCTGAATTCGATAAGGCATTGGCTGCAAACTAAGGTATTTATTTGTTCCCCTGAGAGCATACTGATTTTATTCATATTTCAGAATGCTTTAAATCACAGATTAATAAAAAGGGCGTATTTACCTTTGTTGTACAATATAAAACAATACCAGTATGAAAACGCCAAAGAAACTCCCTCCGCTAACCATTGTGTATGGTTTACCACACAGCATACTTACCTATGTAAAAAAGCATTTCCCTGAAGGTACCATAGTAGATATGGAAGAAGATAAGACCAAAACAGATGATTTAAAATATTTTGATGTAGATGTGGTTGAAGGTGACAACACCTTTCACCTGAGGTTCGATAAAAAAGGGAAATATGTGCATGACGAAATGGAGGCCGGAACCCATGATGATGAAACATCGGTAGGTGATAATGATACAAGAGAACCCTCAGCTACAGATGAGTTAATTGCAGAGTTTTAAGCCTGTAAACCTATTTTATTAGTTGATTTCATACATATCCGGTAGCCCTTACCGGTATGGGCTCAATTTTTTTGAACCCCGTGCAACCTTTTTTTTATTTGCTGCGTCTTAGTATTTGAAAGCGATATTGAAAACCAAAGGAATTTTATTGCCTAAAGGCAATTTTACCTGCGGAAGCTGCAATGATTGAAAAGCACTTTACTATCGATCGGGGGGTTAATACGTAAGGGCACGTTTACCAATCCATTGCAGTTTCCCAAGGTAATACCTATACTTATTACCAAAACGTTGGGCGAAGGCTGCACCTTCGACCTTTATTACTTTAACGTAGCTACGGAATCAAAAAGCGAAGGCACAGCCTTCGCTTAACGGGGGTAAATTATTTTGCGTGTACTTGCATATATTATGCTAAAAGCTCGTCTTCATCCTCTACCCACTTGGTCCAGAATGGAATACTCCTGGGTTGCTCTACTGTCTTAATAGAGGCAGGTAACAAGAACTTAAACTCATTAGCAAAGTAAGAAGCTAAGTCGTAACCGTAATAAATAATATCCATCTGATACACTGAAAATATTGGATTACCCGCTTGACTTGGAGTTTCAGGAATATATCTGTGGTTATAAATTGGAATTAACTTCACAAGAGAGTTGAAATACGAATGTGCAATTTCGACACAACTATCCAACGACGAAGGTTTATCGCCCCAACTCTTCAACCATAAATCATTGCTGCGAATATCAAACTCCATGCCTTCCCAAGGTCATTCAAGCCTACTTTTTATTTTATCAGCCTCTTGTTGAGAGTCTAGCCCCCTTCGCCAATTAATGAATCCTTCAGAAACAGGAAGACCAGACTGCAAAAACAAGTTTAAGTCAGGTGGAAAAATAAACCCAAAGGCCTTTTGTATCTTTTCAATTTCTTCACTGCTCAGCCCACTCTCGAAAACAATTGAATGTTGAGTAAGAAGGTCTATTATTTGTTTGGCCTCAGCTATTGTCATAGTTTGTTCACTCATTCACTATTTATCCTAATATCTTTTCAATTTCTTCGCTCGCTTGTTTCGTAGCTATTTCTAATTCATTATTGAATTCATAGCCTATTACTTCTGTACATAAGTGCACCATAAAAGTGTACACTTCTTTATTTGCTTTATACGCCTGAATAATTCCAGGTATATAAGAGGTATATTCAATTTCTGCAATTGAAGGCGGTACTCCGATAGGGTTCCACTTCGATAAAACTTTATTTATGCCTATTTCAATAGTATTCATTTTACCAAAGCTATATTCCCCTTAAGGAATCGTAAAATTTATCTGCGTGGTAGCCGATGCAGTTCCTTTAGGTGACAAAGTAAAAGTGGTATTGGTAGTACTCACATAATCGCCGCTATCCATAGTGCCATCACTGTTTGCATCGTACACTGCATATAAATAATAGGTACCGGGGTGCATATAGTTAAACACATAGCTTTTGCTGGATGCCGACAGAATAACATAGCGTGAACGGTATATAAGATTTGCCATATTCACACCTGTGCCTGAGATCAATGGCTGCGTGGTAACAATAAGAAACACATGGTTACTACTGTTTAAGGTATATGATGAACTAACCGTGTATGAAAGTGTTGATTGCCCCAGGTAAGGCTGCTGGCTTTCGGTATAGGGATCACCGGCAGGGTCGCCGCTATTGGCATAGTACACCGCCTCGGCTGCTGTAGCAAATGTGGTACTGAAATCTTCGAAGCCTGATTTTTGTGGAAAACTGCAAGCTGTTTTTGCATTCTGGCATGAGGTAGTGTCCTGCAATTTAGCCGACCAACTCATGTGTATGGTGGCAGTGCTTTGGGTATTTTGCTTATTGGTATAGGCAGTCAGGTAAAGGCTGTCATTGCGGAATAACACATCTACTATATCGCGTTTTTTACCTTGCACAAAGTCAGAGAATTGGTAATACGATTGGGTACCAGTTTCAGAAACACTGTCGCATGCCATATAGGCAACGCGTTGCAGTCCGGTAAACGTACCGCCATTGCGAAAAGCCAATTTAAACTGCGAATTATTATAGCATATAAAGAACGACATGAATATGCTGTTCAATGTATCCAGTTCATTTTTAGCCGATACCTGCCAGCCACTTATGGGCCTGAAGTCTACTATCCATTGTGGGTAACTACCCAGTGGCGTGGTTGATGTTACCGGCCCATTCCATATACCGCATATTTTCGATAACAGGTTATAACCCAATACAGGGGTGCTTGCCGTTAGCGTAGGAGTTGTGGTAGGTGTTGCAGGAGTGGTATTCGTATTTTTATGTGCACAGGCAACCAATAAAATTGCTGCGGTAATATAAGTAAGTGAGTGCTTAAGGGCTTTATTCATTTTGGTAAGTATAGAAAACCAAATTTACTAAGAAAACCCCAAACGTTGGACGAAGGTTGTACCTTCGACCTAATATTGTTTTAATGTAGCTGAAGCTAAGGCAATCAATAAGCGAAGGCAAAGCCTTTGCTTAACAGGGAGATTGGATTCCTCACTACGTTCGGAATGACATCTATTGGTTTTACAAGGGAGGGGTAAGAGGGGCGGCTTCGCCGCCCCTCTTACCCCTCTTCACATCCATAAGGCTTAACTCCCGTCATTCCGAACGCAGTGAGGAATCTCATACAGAAATAGAATGCACGTGTAAACAAAAGCCCGATTTTAAACGTTCATTACTTTTATCGTAGTTTAAAAATTATTCTTAGTTTTGCGGCACAAAAAACACGCATTATGGAAGTTGAAAACAGAGACAAGAAATTAGGCATGGATAATATCATTATCACCTTAGTGGCATTAGGTATTCTTGCTTACGCTTTGTGGATCACCGTTAACTCGCATTGAGTTAACAAAAGTATCTGTTCAGGTTTGGTATAGGTTTTACTTATACTGTGCTACCTCTTCTACACTCTTTTTATATTCCGCTTTTATTTCGGCTATAATTTCCTCGCAGGTAAGTATGTTGTCTATCAGTTCAACCGATTTACCTGCACACCAAAGGCGCTGGTAGTTATTAGGCAATACCGATTTCTCCAGCCGTTTCATACCCTGCACCTGTATAAGCATTTTAAACCACTTTTTGGTGCGCTTGTTATTGCTCATAAATTTCTCGAACCACGATTGGGTGTAGCCCATCTTCTTGGCCTCGGCCGTATCTATAATAGTGCAAGGCGTACCCGATAATTTGGTGGTCATTACAATATCATCCATACCGGTCTTAACAATTGCATTCTTGTATGCATCGTTCACCATACATTCCTTGCTGGCAATAAACCGTGTACCTATCGAAGCACCATCGGCACCTAACACACGTATAGAAAGTAGACCATGTCCGCCAACTATACCACCGGCTGCAATAACATACTTATCAGGGAAATTTTCCTTTAAAGCCGGTACTAATACCTGCAAAGGGTTTGGCCCCGCATGCCCGCCTGCACCCTGCCCTACGGCTATAAAACCATCGCAATCGCAGTCGAACGCTTTTTGTGCATGGGTAATATTGGTAACATCGCAAAACACTTTTGCACCGTAGCTTCGCGCAGCGGCAATAACTTCCTTGGGGCTACCTAAGGACGTTATGTAAAAAGGAACCTTTTTATCGACGCATATTTTCAAATGCTTCTCATATAAAGGGTTCGATTTTTGTGTAATAAGGTTTATGCCATAATTGCCCTTAGGGTATTGTGCATGGCCGGCGTTTAGGGTATCGAGCAAGGCAGCCAGCTCACCCTCTTTACGGTAGTTAAGCGAGGGAAATGTCGCCATAACACCGCTCTTCATCCCTGCCATTATCATATCGTAATTGCTTACCAGGAACATAGGCGCCATAATAACAGGGAACTCTATTCCTAAAAACTCGGTTAAGGGCTTATTGCTTTGCATATTATATGGCCGTAAATATTTTAAACTAATTTAGCCCCGAAGATAAATAAACCTATTGTACCATGCATAAACTCGCCGCACTTATAGAAAAAGCCAAAACATCAGCCTTTTACATGTGGCTGCTGAATAAAATATTGTTGCGCACCGTGCCATTCAACAAACCACATGGCTTAACGGTAACTGCCATTGGCGATGAAGATATTACCATTGTTGCCCCGTACAAGCGCTCGAACATGAACCATATTAAAGGTATACATGCCTGCCTGCTGGCAACCCTTTGCGAATATGCCTGCGGATTGAGCCTTACCCTGCGCCTGCCTGCCAACGAATACCGCATAATACTTAAATCGATACACATGACCTACCATTACCAGGCTAAAATGGCTGTATTTGCAAAGTTTAAGCTGAGTAAAGAGATGGTGGAACAGACCATATTGACTCCTTTAAAGACGGAGCCTGCTGTTTTCGGTGAGTATACGGTCGATCTGTATGATACTGCCAATAACCATATCTGCACGGGGCTTATCAACTGGCAGGTTAAGGCCTGGAAGGATGCAAAGATGAAGGTGTAATCCTTTAAATACTTGGGCGTTCCGGCAAAGCCGTCGGGCTTTACGTTACAACTCCTCGCCTCCTATGGTCGGCTGTGGGGTTTCCACTGCAATCCCAAACGCGAAATACAGAAATAGGCAAAAAGTGGGCGCGGGTTAGCCACAAATGATGCGAGTGTAGGAAACTCAGGCAAGCAGGGAGCAAGAGCCGCCCCAAATTCAATTACGAATTACGATATTGGGTAAGATTGCTTCGTACCTCGCAATTGTAGAAGTCAACTAATTCGGTAACGGATTTATCTATTCAATAGGTTTTTTATTATGTATACCTTGGTGAGGTCTTTCATGGTTGTAGTAATATAAGTATTGTAATAATTCATCTTTAAGTTCTTGTAAAGAATCAAAGTG
>DATHNG010000183.1:0-8798 GCA_035486275.1 Bacteroidia bacterium | reverse complement strand
AAAGACCATGATAAAATCACTCTTCACAAAAACGACAATTGTTTTAGCATTAATGTGTTCAGCTTATTCCTGCACTTATACTTCAACTAAAAGTAAGGCGACAAATTTCAAAATTGAAAACGCTAAAGTCGTAGAAAATTTAAAGGCCTTAGTCACCTTTGAAAAGGTTAATGTAAATGGCACGGAAACAAAAACTAAAGCACAGGAAAAGGAACAAGTCAGCACCAATCTCGAAATCAGTATAATTAATGGATCAAATATTCCATCTGACGATGTCAAGATAAAATCATTGGCAAAATCAATTGCCTCTCAATTTAAACAGGAGCTATCAGATACTACTGATTTCAAGACTTTCAATGTCGTTTTTGTGGCAAACCAAAGTAATGGTATAGTTACCACAAATAATTATACAAGTTTCACTTTCAAATCTGAGGAACTTTCGAAATGAACTCCAAAGAAATCATACAGGATATACAGCTAAAAACGCATGAGTTTGATCTGGCTTATCCTAATTTGGAAAAGACAGAATCGGGCTTTATGCAGGTGCAACGCAACTGGACAGTTGCAGCCGTGCCAACGCTTGAGGTCTTTGAAGCCCGTGGCCCCAAGACGCTGAAGAAATTCCCTTACCATATAGAGACCATGGCCAAAGCCCGTGAAATAGCCACCGAATTGTTATCGGGCGCAGAATATGGTTACGGCAAAGCCGATATAGCCCGCTTTGTTGCCAATATTACCTCTGAGCCACTCTATCTGATTATCTATTGCAAAGCCGTCCTCTGATCAGCGGCTGTATCTCATTTGGTAATGCAGCTCGGTTTCTCCTGTTACAGTAAAGCCCAGTTCTTGATATAGTTTCTTTGCCCTTGTATTTATTTTAAATACCTGTAGCTCAATTTTCTTATTCTCTTTCCTCGCTTTTTCAATAATATCCTCTATTACTTTCCGGCCAATACCCTGGCCCTGAAATGCCTGCTCTATCAGCACATTGGCAATGTAAAAAGTATCAATACTTTCCTCCACATCAACCAACCCAACTTCCTTATTGTTGTGGAGGATTATCTTAATCTGTTTCGGATTGAATTGCTTTTTGTGAAACGCTGATTGTACTGCGGCATCCCAACCCCATATCTGTTCTATATATGGCCGCAACGAATTTTCTTTGATTCTGAATGCCAGATCAAGATCATGCTCGTTTGCCTGCCTGTATGATATCATAAGAGATTGTGAAAACTACTCAGTCAAATATAGTAATAATGCATTTTTTTCGAAGCGGTTTAGCCCTACCAACCCTGCTGCTTTGTAATCAGGCAATAGATAAGGTAGAACATCAGAAACGCAAAAGCCAATAACCAGGGAGTTAAAAGAGTAAAAAATGCAATATTAATTATTGTGTATGCCAGGCCGGTTGTGAGTTTAGTCAGTAATCCGAGTATCAGCAAAGTGTATAGATATATTGCCATCCAGTGCATTATCAAAAAATTTTGAAACCCTGTAAGTTTTCTAGGACTTGTATTATCCCTGTTTTTTGTGCTGTCGCTAACCGCCGGTATGGTTTTATAAGGCATTGTTGTTACAGAAATATTCCGAAGAGACTTTCTTTGCTCTGAATTCAAAACGTTAGAAATATTATTATGGGCTTCCTTTGCTGGAATAATAAACCCACCCCTTAGCCCCTCCAGCGAAGGGATTTGTTTACTAATTTGTGTTGCTTTCCTCTCCTCTTCTCTGTTTGTTTTAATACCTATTACGGCAGGCTTCTCACCTATGGCATCATTAAAATAACCCTTGGTGTATTTGCGCTGGCTGAATGACGATACAAGGCTGTTGGAACTGCAAGCGCCAAGCATAGTGAGGCATAGCAATATGATTAGCTTACTAATATTGAGTGGTGGTGTTTTCAAAATCAGTAATTATTACTAATGTACAAAAAGCAAATATGCCAGCGTTAACAAGCCTATTATAATACCGGCCAGGGCAAAACCGTTTGTTTTTTCGTGCTCCAATAGTGATATTATACACAAAGCAAAACCGATAATAGCCGTCAACCCGGACAATACAACCAGGATATCTATGATAGATACTGATGTAGCAAAGACCGCGCTACCAAATGCAATTGAGTTAAATAAAAGTGCAAATATTATCATGGCTGCAATTCCAATAATCTCCACACGAAAGCCCAGCCAACCCTGGCTACTTTGTTTGGGTTTGCTCTTATCATCTTCCGTAATTGCAGGTTCCGGTGTGCCCTTATTAGCAGCATCAAAATAATACAACAACCCGAAAACCAGCAATGCCAAACCAATAGCCAGCATAAGCCATGGGGATATTCCTCTTATTCCAAAGAACAAGCTGAAAATAAATATCACTGCTCCCGGAATGATCAGTGATTCACCAACGGTTCTTTCATCGGTATCTATTTTTTTTACCGGTTGGGTTTTGGCGCTGTCAGCTGGTATATGGTCGATGGTGTTTACATGCATATTAACTGCAATTGACGGCTTACTATTACACACCACTTTAGCTTTAACCGCTTTCTCAGAAATATATCTCAGGCTATGCTTCGGTGTAACGAACTCATTATCACGTTGAATGCTGTACTCACTAAGCCGGGTATAATTACCCTCGTTTGGTTTATGGCTTGCAATTACAGTCGGTATTGCGCCCGTTCCGTTATTAAAATGGCCTTTGGTATACTTCCGCTGGCCGAATGAAGACACAAGATTGCTGTTTGAGCCGCAACCTGCGAGCACTATCAGGCCAAGCACTAGGCTTAGTAGCTTAAAGGTATTGAGTGGTGGTATTTTCAAATTTTTACTTCTGTTCGGTCAGCGCCTTGGCCTTGTCATCCTGGCCGGTATTTGCATACAATTTAAGCAATGCAACCTTAACATCGTGATCATCAGGCTTCATGGTATGCGCCTGCTCTAAGTAAGGTTGTGCTTTCAGTAACCATGATCTGGCCTCTGCATCCAGGGCTTTGGTATCTGCCTTAGGATTCTTGGCTGTAAGTGCGTTCATTTTGTCATAAATAACCTGTATGCGGTTCAGGTACATAGCGCCAAGGTTCAGGTGAGGCTCATAAAAATCAGGTGATATTTTAAGAGCCATTTTGTAGTTGGTATCTGCCTTGTTGAACAATTCTTCGTAGTTAGCGGGCTTTGCTATCAGGTTATGCTTATCGTCGCGCGGGTTACCCAGGTTATCATAAATAGTACCAAGGATAAAGTACAGGCGTGATAAAAGGTTCTTTTCATCAGCGCTGAGGTCAGTTCTTTTGCTCAGCTTGTCAATAGCTAATTGAAGGTTGCCTTCAGCCTTTTCGCTCTGGTTCCTCCATAAGTAGCCATTGGTTTCGTCGTTCAGCAGATCGAGGTTATCAGGAACTGCTGCACGGCCCTTTGCCACGGCTGCCAAAGCATCATTGGTATCGTTCTGGTTCAGGTATATCCTGTATAATGCGCTATATGGTATGTCTGCGTATGAATATGAACCGCCTTTTATAGCCGTCATCTGGTTATAATAATTAATAGCCAAAGGATAGTTCTTCAGTTTTTCGGCACAAAAAGCAGCGCTTTGTAGTAATTGTTTGAAATGTTTTGAAGTATCGGGCATACCCTGCGCCCTTTCACCTATAATTACCCTGCCAAAGAAAACCACTGCAGAGCCATAGTTCTGGTTGTTCTTATCTACTATAGCCTTGTTAAGCATGTCGGCGCCGCAAGCCATAAGTCCCGGCTTAGCTTCATCGGCATAGTCGCTTTTTGGGTCAATCTGTATGCATTTTAAATATGCCATAACCGCAATACCCAGGGCAGTTGTATCGGCCTGTGCAAAACCCGCAACGTGTGCATCCTGAACCGGAGTTTTAGGATTTGCCTTCAGCATTTTAGTTTGTACTGTGTTTACCTGATTTTCAAATATGTTCTGGTAAACCAGGCCTCTGTACAAATAGGTTTTAGCCTCATTCATGGTTTTTTCATTAACCGCTGCCTGGTCAATAAAAGTTTTAGCAGCTATCAGGTCATTGGTATCATGGTCCTTCTCAAAATCTTCCATGTGTCGTGCTGCACTTGTAACGGCATTGTTTTGTGCAACCAATGTAACTGATGTAAGTAAGGCCAGGGCAACTGCTAATTTTTTCATACGTTTAGTTTATAAAAGCAAATTTAATAAGATTAAGTTTTAGATTGAGATCAAGACTTAACCTAAGCCTTAATCTCAGCCTTTTATTTTTTTTATTATTCCTGTGTTTCGTCGGTAGTATCGGTTGTAGCTTCACCTTCAGGCATTTGTCCGTTACCGGTAATATCCACTCCGTTCGGTTCAATTGCACCATCAACTCCCTCTGCCAGTTCGTCTTCAGCTACATCAATTTTAGCAACTGCCGCAATGGTATCGTCATCTTTCAGGTTAATAAGCCTTACACCTTGTGTGGCACGGCCCATAACACGTAACGATGCAATAGCCAAACGAATAGCCACACCTGAACGGTTAATGATCATCAGGTGGTCCTTATCAGTAACATCTTTAATAGCTATCAGGTCACCGGTTTTATCTGTAATGCTAATGGTTTTAACACCCTTTCCACCACGGTTGGTTATACGATACTCTTCAACCTCTGAACGCTTGCCATATCCATGTTCCGATACAACCAATACGTTAGATGCTTTAGGGTCAGATATACATATCATACCAATAACTTCATCTTTTTCACTGCCAAGAGTAATTGCCTTAACACCCGATGCATTTCTGCCCATAGGGCGTACTTTGCTTTCGTTAAAGCGAATTGCCTTACCTGATTTGAGGGCAAGTATCATTTCGCTGGTTCCATTTGTCAGGCGTGCTTCTAATAATTCGTCACCCTCACGTATGGTTACTGCATTTATACCATTCTGTCTTGGCCTTGAATAGGCTTCCAGTGAGGTCTTTTTAATAATACCCTTCTTGGTACACAGAATAATACAGTTGTTATTAATGTATTCCTGGTCGCTCAGGTTCTTAACATTTATATAGGCCATTATCTTGTCATCCGGTGCAAGGCTAAGCAGGTTTTGTATCGCCCTACCCTTCGACGCCTTTGCTCCTTCAGGAACTTCAAATGCCCTCATCCAGAAACACTTACCCAGTTTGGTAAAGAACAGTAAGTAGTTGTGGTTGGTTGCAGCAAACATGTGCTCGAGGAAGTCCTCATCACGGGCTTCGGCAGCTTTAGCTCCCCTACCCCCGCGGCTTTGTAACCTGTATTCAGCTAATTGGGTACGTTTAATGTAGCCAAGGTGCGATATGGTAATAACCACATCATCATCGGCAATAACGTCTTCCATTTTAAAGTCAGCGCCGGCATAAATAATTTCGGTCTTTCTCTTATCGCCGTACTTTTGTTTTACCTCAGCAAGCTCGGTTTTAATTATCTGTTTACGTCTTTCAGGCCTTGCTAAAATGTCTCTGTAATCTGCTATTTTTGCTTTGATTTCTTCGTACTCGGCAATGATCTTATCCATCTCTAAACCAGTGAGTGTACGTAACCTCATGTCAAGTATTGCTTTAGCCTGAATTTCGCTCAGCTTAAAGTTACCCATCAGTTGGTTTTGCGCTACCTCCGGTGATTCAGATTCACGTATAATTTTGATAACCGCATCGAGGTTATTCAGGGCAATGATCAAGCCCTCTAAAATGTGTGCTCTTTTTTCAGCTTCTCTCAGGTCGAACTGGGTACGGCGAACAATTACCTGGTTACGGTGATAGACAAAATGCGAGATGATTTCCTTCAGGTTGAGCATGACTGGCCTCAAACTACCCTTTTGCATAGCTTTACCCTCAGGTTCAACTAGATATATATCTTCGTCCTTATTGCTTTTCAGTTTTTCATGGCGTTCAATATCCACCAGGGCCACGTTATTAACATTGAATGCCGACTGTAGCTCGGTTTGCCTGTACAATGTGTTAATAACTATGTTTGGTATAGCATCTTTCTTTAATTCTATCACTATGCGCATACCATCTCTGTCCGACTCATCACGTATGTCATGAATATCTTCTATCTTCTTGTCATTCACCAGGTCAGCTATCTTCTTTATCAGCTCGGCCTTGTTAAGCATGTAAGGTATTTCCGTTATTACAATTTGCTCGCGGGTACCAACAATTTCTTCTGTATGCTTGCAACGGACAACAATGCGTCCACGGCCGGTTAAAAATGCATCTCTTACACCGTCGTACCCATAAATGGTACCACCGGTAGGAAAATCAGGCGCACAGATAATACGTTTACCTTGTGCATCCGGATGTATGAGTTCTTCAATGGTTATGGCAGGGTTGTCAATATATGCAACGGTAGCATCAACAACTTCGGTAAGGTTATGTGGCGCCATGTTTGTAGCCAAGCCCACTGCAATACCCGAAGCGCCATTCAGTAAAAGGTTAGGAATACGGGTAGGAAGTACGGTAGGTTCTACTTCAGAATCATCATAGTTCGGGGCAAAATCAACCGTTTCTTTGTCAATATCGGCAAGCATTTCCTCGGCTATCTTACGCAAACGGGCTTCGGTATAACGCATAGCCGCAGGGCTATCACCATCAACCGAACCAAAATTACCTTGTCCGTCAACCAAAGGGTAACGTAATGACCAATCCTGGGCCATACGCACCATAGTATCATATATGGAAGCATCGCCATGCGGGTGATACTTACCCATTACCTCACCCACTATCTTTGCACTCTTCTTATACGCACGGTTAGGCATAAGGCCCAATTCGTACATACCAAATAACACACGGCGGTGAACAGGCTTTAAGCCATCACGTACGTCAGGAAGCGCACGCGACACGATAACCGACATCGAATAATCGATGTAGGCGCTCTTCATCTGTTCCTCAATATTTACTGGAATAATTGTTTCTCCGGTTGCCATACTTTTTATATATTTACTAAGTTAGTAAAGTTAATCAAAATGTTATTCGTTCTATTGAAAAGAGTGCCGAAAGTATACAAAACAGAAAAGGGCAAATATTATTTTACTTTAAACTTATTATAAATTATTAACATTTTTTAGTTAAAAATTTCAACCATTATCAGTACATTTACGTATACCTAATTAATTACATTTGATGCGTTATTTAAAACAATTAAAAACAAAAAATATGGAAGCCAAGTTTTCGCCACGAGTAAAAGACGTGATTTCATACAGCCGGGAAGAAGCACTCAGGCTTGGCCACGACTACATAGGTACAGAACATTTGCTGCTTGGCATTATACGCGAAGGAGAAGGTGTAGCAGTACAACTGCTTAAATCGCTTAATGTTGATACAGGCGAACTACGCAAGTCAGTGGAAAATTATGCCCCACCTACTTCTAAGAAGATCAATCACCTTGCCAATATACCGCTTGTAAAACAAGCTGAGAAAGCATTGAAGATAACCTATCTTGAAGCTAAATTCTTTAAAAGCGCCGTAATTGGCACCGAGCATTTACTGCTTGCTATACTTAAAGATGAGGACAGCGTTGCTTCAAAAGCCTTAAATAGTTTTAATGTTAACTACGATACTATCCGTCATGAACTGGAAGTATATAAAATAAACCCAACAGCCGAAATGCCAAACACACCTGCTGACGACGACGAGGAAGAAGAAGAAACAGGAGGAGGATCAGTTGGAAGCGGAAAACGCTCGGGTGATACCAAATCTAAAACTCCCGTACTCGATAACTTTGGCCGCGACCTTACCAAAATGGCTGAGGACGGCAAGCTTGACCCTATTGTAGGCCGTGAGAAAGAGATCGAACGTGTATCGCAGATATTAAGCCGTAGAAAAAAGAACAACCCGATTTTAATTGGTGAGCCTGGTGTAGGTAAATCAGCCATTGCTGAAGGCCTTGCCATTCGCATAGTGCAAAAGAAAGTTTCGCGCGTGCTATTTAATAAAAGAGTGGTAACACTCGACTTAGCTGCGCTGGTAGCGGGGACAAAGTATCGTGGCCAGTTTGAAGAACGTATTAAAGCTGTGCTTAACGAACTTGAAAAAACACCGGACATCATCCTCTTCATTGATGAGATTCATACCCTCATTGGTGCAGGTGGCGCTTCCGGATCGTTGGATGCATCGAACATGTTCAAGCCTGCGCTTGCGCGCGGCGAAATTCAATGTATTGGCGCAACTACTCTCGATGAGTACCGCCAGTACATTGAAAAGGACGGCGCCCTCGAAAGAAGGTTCCAGAAGGTGCTTGTAGAGCCTACTTCAATTGATGAAACAATTCAGATATTGAATAACATCAAGAGCAAATACGAAGAACACCACAACGTAATTTATACCGACGATGCTATCAAGGCCTGCGTATATCTCACAACCCGTTACATCAACGACCGTCACTTGCCCGACAAGGCTATTGATGCATTGGATGAAGCAGGTGCACGTGTGCATATTATAAACATTAACGTTCCTCAGCATATACTCGACCTGGAAAAGAAGCTGGAAGAACTGAAAGAAGAAAAGAATAAAGCTGTACACAGCCAGAAGTATGAAGAAGCTGCCCGCCTGCGTGATACCGAACGCCAGCTGAACGAACAACTGGATGCAGCCAAGAAAGAATGGGAAGAAGAAACCAAGAGCCACAAGGAAACCGTTTCGGAAAATAATGTTGCCGAAGTTGTTGCCATGATGACAGGCGTACCTACACAGCGTATTGCTGAACAGGAAAGCGCCCGTTTGTCGAAAATGGAAGAAGAACTGAGAGGCAAGGTTATTGGCCAGGATGATGCGGTTAAGAAAGTGGTTCGTGCTATACAACGTAACCGTGCAGG
>DATHNG010000182.1:0-6196 GCA_035486275.1 Bacteroidia bacterium | reverse complement strand
ATGCGAGATAGAATATGAACAAGGCATATGGCGCTATCAACGCATATTTCATTGCTCTCTTTTCATCGCCAAGGTGCATAAATATCCATACAATAAAGAATGCCTTTACTACGGTAAGGAATATAAACACATACTCTTTATTGATCTCGCCCATGGTAACCTTAGCACCAATAATTAGCTCAACAATGGTAATGCTTAACATTATCCAGAATACCATCCACAATTTCTTACGTACAACTTTACCATGCGCTTCGTCATGTATCGCTGCCTTCTCGTAATTCGGGTAACCTTTATATTCTTCGAAAAAATCCATACGCTGTATATTTTAAAGTATTGCTATTCGATTACAATAAATAGAAGAATGTAAACACAAACACCCATACTAAATCCACAAAGTGCCAGTATAAACCTGCTTTCTCAATCATTTCATAATGTCCGCGCTTAGCCATAACACCGTTAAGAACCATGATAAGCATAACAATATTGATGATAACACCGCTGAATACGTGGAAACCGTGGAAACCTGTAATACAGAAGAAGAAGTCGCCAAATGTTGGTAATTGGGTGTATGCATTCACTACAAGGTTAGCTCCCTGAAAATGTGGATCAATAATATGCTTGCCATTCATCCAATAATCGCGAAAAACCTGGTGAGATTCTTCGCCTGTGATGAAGTGATACCACTCCCAGCACTGAGAACCTACGAAAATAAATCCGCCAATGATAGTAAGGAATAACCAGATTGCAACTGATTTTTTATTTAACCTGTGGCCAGCTTCAACAGCTAACACCATAGTTACAGAACTCATAATAAGATCGAATGTCATGAAACCCACATAGGCTAAAGGCAGGTTTTTACCTTCCATGAAAGGGAAGTGGGTAAATACATCGTTCGGATGGGCCCAATCGCCTGCAAATTTATGACGCATAAAACCGTATGCACACAGTAAACTAGAGAATGTAAGAGCATCCGATACAAGGAAGAACCACATGAATAACTTACCATAGCTCACTCCAAAGGGAGACGTTCCACCGTCCCAGTCTTTGCGTAATGATATTGCAGCTTGATTTGACATATATAAATTTTAGATTAGCACTTCGGCGCACAAAATTAAAAAGTTTAGCTTTCGTTTAACCACCTCACCCTGTTTTTTTTCTTACCGGTTAAGGAGCATAAAAATAAACAGGTATACCCACAGGGCGTCAAGGAAATGCCAATATGTTGAACATAACTTAACCCCCAGGGAGTTTTCAGCTGAATATTTATGACGTAATGACTTAACATAAGCTATACCCAGGGCTACTAAACCACCTACCAGGTGGCCAATATGCAACAGGGCTAATATGTATAGGTAAGAACCAGAGGCATTACTATTGGTACCAACCAGAAATATGCCCTGGCTAACCATAGCTTTAAAGCCAATGAACTGAAATACACCGAATGCGAGGCCTAATACCCATGTAAAAAGAAGGTAATTGCTGGTATTAGCATACGCTCCTTTTTTTGCGGCACGCAAAGCCATGTTCATAGTTATGCTGCTTACAAGAATAATAGCAGTACTGATAAAGAATGGCGAAGGAATTTGAAAAGGGATCCATGTACCTGAACCACGGCGAACTATGTAGCCGCTGGTAAGTCCGGCAAACATCATGCCAATGCTTACCATGCCGATCCATAACAACATTTTAGGCGACCTGTCACGTATTTCACGTGAAGTGTCACTGGTGTGCTGAATAACGTTTGCTTCCATATTATTAATTTTTACCGAATAGAATAGCTAACTGAACTACAGGCAGATATATAAATGAACCAAACATTAAGCGCTTGGCTGCCTTAACTGTACAATCCCTGTAAAGTTTGTATGCCTGGTATGCAAAAGCCATACCACATGTAATGATTACAATACCGGAAATGGTGCCTATCATTCCAAAAAAGCCGGGCATCATTCCCACAGGAACTAAAAAGAAAGTATATATCAGAACCTGCAGAGCACTTTTTTTATCTCTTCCGCCGACAGAAGGCAATAAGTGAAACCCTGCCTTCCTGTAATCTTCATCAACTACCCAGGCAATAGCCCAAAAGTGAGGGAATTGCCATATAAACTGAATAGCAAAAAGTAACCAGGCATAGAACTCAATACTATTACCATTGCCTGCAGCTATATAACCCAACATAGGCGACATGGCACCCGGTATGGCGCCTACAAAAACAGCCCATGAAGTTTTAGGTTTCATTGGCGTATATACAAGTACATATAACAACAATGAAATTGCTGAAAGCATACCACATAATGGGTTGGTTTTTACCCATAGCAGGCTTATACCTGCAATACCCATTATAAATGCTGCTACATATGCTTCTGTAAGCCCCATGCGGCTTTGAGGTAGAGGCCTGTTAGCCGTTCTATTCATAAGTTTATCTGTATTGCGCTCAATTATCTGATTAAAGCCACCAGACGAAGCAGTAACAAGAAAGCCACCAAGAATGAACCACCAGAATTTATGCCAGTCGGTTGAAGAATGAGACGCTATAAGATAACCTATACCCGATGAAAAAACAACTAATGCTGTAAGCCTGAACTTACTAAACGTCACATAATCAGATATTTTACCTGAAATAGTTGTCCGCGTGTTTATTTCGTATGTTTCCTCCTTCAGCATTGGGTATAAAAAGGATTGCAATTATACCACTTTTTAGGCTAAAAAAGTCAATTATTTAGCATAGTGTGACAAATTACTTTAATACGTCGGCAAAACAGAATTTGGTTGGCACGGGTCAAGGTTATCTTCCCCCTCTGCCACCATTTATATTTGCCCTTGCACCTGCAACATCTTCATTTGCCACAGCACCGAACGTATAAACCTGGCTTCTGTCTGAAACTTCACATTGCACACATGGCGGGCCCACAGGACTTAACCATGAACCACCTCTGCACCCTACCAGGTTTGTAACACTGGTTGCAGTCATAGCCAAATTCGGTGCAGGCCATGTTGAAGAACCACTTGTAAAAGAAGAATTAGATTGATCGCCACTTGCATTCAAGGTTCCGTTACCCCATTGACGGGTAAAAATATTGTTTGCACCACTACCCGGGTTAACATTTGTAGAATTTACAGCCACAACCCATTCCTGCACATTACCTGCCAGATCAAGCACCCCGAAATAAGAAGCGCCTGCGTCGGTTTGCGATGTATTAGCCTGTGCAAACATTCCTGCTCTTGCAGGGCCAAGACCTGCATCACCATTGGTCCATGCAGTATTTCCGTAAGTACAATCACCCGAAGGTGAACCCACTAAAACGATCTCACTTCCGTTTTCAACTGCCGGCGCTGCAAATGTTGTAGCCTGGGTAATTGTTGTACTACCCCATGGGTATCCTAATAAAACTGTAGTGGTACCCGGCCCACGACACGCTTTTTCGTACTCCAGTTCAGTGATCGGCCTTAAGCAATCCCATGCCAGGAAGGCCGAAATATCTCCCCAGCTCAACCAATTCTGCGCCCTCCAGGGCCTCGTAGTTGAAAAAGGAGCTGCCACCTGGGTAAGCTGGTTCCTGTTACCAAGTGCACCTAAAAGCCTTGTAGTTTGTTGAGCTGTTCCAAGCATATTTAAAAAAGTAGCGTAATTACCTTCTGTAATTTCATGCTTCATAGTATAAAAGCCATAAATACCTTTGGGAAATGCCGCGGGAACATTATTTATTGTTTGCACGGAACCTGCTGCAGGCTCATTGGTTATATAAAAGGTAGATGTCGCTGTTTCGTTTGCTGTAGCCAATTGCAGCGCTGTTGGCGTTGCTGAAAAAACACTTGAGCTGACAAAACTATTTGAAGCTGCTGCACCTGAACCAGTACCATCGCCAACCATTAAAGTAGTTGTTGAGCCTTTAGGTATATATACCATTTCAAGGCCAAATACCTCTGTTGTTATTGGAATTGTATTTGCAGGAAGGTTTGAAATATTTAACGTAACCGTACATGTGGCAAGGTTTGCAACACCCGATGCCGTAGGGCTTAACATTATTCCATCGGTAAAATCCAAATTAGCACCTAGGGTAGACATAGGTACACTTTCACTTATAAAACCGGCATAGCTGTTTGCAGTGCCATTGGCATTTACCGAAGCCATTGCCTGCAATGAAGCAGGTATGGTATGTGATGCCAGCGAACTGTTTAATGTACCATGTGTATATGCAGTCGCAGCCGTTGCACTGCATGGCTTAAACCATACGGTTATCCAAACAGCATCCCAATTAAATGGTGCACTTACAGATGAAACGTTCCATGCATTGTTCCATGAAATAGTGAACTTAACTGTACCACCAGTAGTTGCGTTTTGTGTTACAACCGGTGAGCCGATAATTAAATTGTTCGCAAAAGATGTTCCTGGTGCTATTAACAAAGCAAGCGCAGACAATAATAACACGCTATGCAATTTAGTTACCATTATGTATTTTCTAATTCTTCTCATGCTTTCTAAAAAGATTATCATTATTCAATAATTATTTTCTTTACACCAACTTGTTCGTTTTGGTTAATTAACCGCACAAAATACATCCCTTTAGGCAAGTTAGTAAGACTCATTTCAGTTTTTAATGTGCTAAGTTCCGATGAATAGATACTCTTTCCTAAGAGATCAAATATCTCTATCTGCATACCCGTAAATTGTTTATTTGTGTAATCTGAAATTTGAATAATAAAGTTGCCGTTACTTGGATTAGGGTAAATATTAAATGCAATATTGCTCGGTGTCAGAACATTGACCGGAACAAGGTTATATCTCGTAATAGTTCCATCGAAATCGGTTTGGCTTAATTGGTAATAAGATACTCCACTAAACGGATTTGGATCTACCAACGAATAGTAGTTTGTTGTAGTTGAAGTACCTGCACCCTGAACCACTCCCACCATTTTATAGTTTGTACCATCAATAGTTTTATCAACGGTAAAATAATGGTTATCAAATTCACTTGCCGTGCTCCAGGAACACAACACATTTGGCGAGTTATCAGTATAATGAAGTACAGCAGTAAAAGAAAGCAATTCTATCGGGAGCGGGGTTACGCCCGGACAGGTTGTCAGATTCGTACTGAAGCCGTCGAAATTACTGCCTTTATAAATATTTGTTAGTGCAGGCGGCGGACATGAAGCCAGTAAAGAAGAAGCATAGCCATCACCGGAACCGCCCAGAGCAACATTTGTAACTGCAGGCGGCGGACATGAAACAAGTGTATTGTAAGCAAAGCCATCGCCCGAACCGCCAATATTCATATTAGGAGTAGCAGTGCATGAAGCCAGTAAAGAGGAAGCAAAACCATCGCCCGAACCACCGGTAGCAAACGAAGTAATAGCAGTACATGCAAGGGTTGCCAGTGAAAAACCATCGCCCGAACCACCGGTAGCAAAGGAAGTAATAGCAGTACATGCAATGCTTGCTACTGAGAAACCGTCGCCCGAACCGCCGTTATAAATTGCTGTATTATTTGAACAGGAATTGAGTGTACCCACGGTATTCTCATCCTCTAAACCACCAATAAAAATACTATTGGCACAAGCTATTATACTACTGGCAAAGCCATCACCGGAACCACCTAAGAAAATTGAGGCCACTGCAGGACATGATATAATATTATTGGCAAAGCCATCGCCGGAACCACCTATGCTTATATTAGGCGTGGCTGTACAAGCTATTAAACTATTAGAGAACCCATCGCCGGAACCACCACTGAAGATATCAATTGCAACAGCACAGGCAACCATGTTAAGGGCAAAACCATCGCCCGAACCACCTATGCTTATATTTGGTGTGGCTGCACAAGCAATTAAATTCGCAGCGTAGCCATCACCTGAACCACCTGTGCTTATATTGGGTAGGGCAGGGCAACTTTGCAGGCTATCTACTGCAAAACCATCACCCGAGCCGCCAACATAAAAATTAGGAGCCACGGGGCAAGCAGCTATGGAACTATAGAAACCGTCGCCGGAACCACCTAAGCTTATATTTGGCGGAGCTGTGCAGCCATGTAAACTATCTACTGCAAAACCATCGCCGGAACCGCCGGCATAAATATCGGGAACTGCAGGACATGAGAGATTTGCGCCTGTTGCATAACCATCGCCGGTACCACCATAATATATATTTGGTGGCGATGGGCAGGAAAGCATGGCGCCTGTTGCATATCCATCACCGGAACCA
>DATHNG010000181.1:0-23956 GCA_035486275.1 Bacteroidia bacterium | reverse complement strand
CTTTTCTACGATCGGTAATATTTTATTACGTAATAAAGTATGCGACATGGTTGGCGAAGCAGTAGATGTTTTGTTCTGCAACCAGCCTATATAGTTCTTCTCAATAAATTTTGCGAACAAGGTATTGGCTTCAGCCTTTTGCATCTGAAACACCTCTTTCATGCTTTCATCGCCCGATTTTTCAAGCTCAAGCTCCCAGTAAATAAGTTTCTTATATACTTCCTCCCATTGCTGGTGGTTAAGGTTATCGCCAAGTTGCATACCAATGTTGCGGAAATCCTGCTGGTAGCCCGATGTTGTCTTTTCACTGATTAGCCTGTTCTTATCAATGTTCTTTTTTATAGAAAGGAGTATCTGTCCTGGGTTAACGGGTTTAATAAGGTAGTCGGATATTTTAGAGCCAATGGCATCTTCCATAATAGCTTCTTCCTCGCTTTTTGTTATCATTACTATCGGCACACGCTGGTTTATGTTCTTTATCTTACCAAGTGTTTCAATACCCGATATACCCGGCATGTTCTCATCAAGGAAAACAATATCGAAATCGTCTTTGGCTTTAGTGAACTCATCCACAGCATCGTTACCATTGGTAACAGTCTTTACATCAAATCCTTTTTCCTGAAGATATAACAGGTGTGGCTTTAAAAGATCTATTTCGTCATCTGCCCAAAGAATGCTTATTTTTCCCATTTTTGTCATATAAATTGAATTAGTACTCGGTTCTTACAAAGATAACGAAATAGATACGCGCTTATTTCGCAGCAAGTGTGAAAAAGTGTTAAATAACCGGCAACAGAGCAATGATAAAGAGAAAAATAATTAACGATCCTATTTATGGTTTTATTACCATACCTGACGGGATCATTTTTAAACTGATAGAACACCCCTATTTTCAACGCTTACGAAGGATACAACAATTAGGAATAACCTCATTGGTTTATCCGGGTGCAATTCATACCCGTTTCCACCACGCACTTGGCGCCATGCACCTTATGACCAATGCTATTGAAACCTTACGCAGTAAAGGCGTTGCAATTACTGATGAAGAAACTGAAAGCGCACAGATAGCTATTCTACTGCATGATATTGGCCATGGCCCCTTTTCACATATATTAGAACATAGTATTGTAAGCGGAATATCACACGAGGATATTTCAACCCTGTTCATGGAAAGGCTGAACAAGGAATTTAAAGGCAAGCTTACACTGGCAATTAAAATATTCAGGAACCAGTACAGCAAAAAATTCCTCCATCAATTGGTATCAAGCCAGTTAGATGTTGACAGGCTCGATTACCTGACCCGCGATACTTTCTTTACCGGTGTATCTGAAGGTGTAATTGGTTACGACCGTATTATAAAGATGCTAACCGTTGCCAATGGCAATTTGGTTGTTGAGGCAAAAGGAATATACTCTATTGAGAAATTCATAATTGCCCGCAGGCTAATGTACTGGCAGGTTTACCTGCACAAAACAGTGCTCAGTGGTATGGAGCTTTTAGTGAATATTTTAAAGCGTGTTAAAGAACTGGCCGATGAAGATGCAGGGCTTTTTGTCACTCCTGCCCTGGCCGTGTTTTTATTTAACAAGCTAAGCAAAAAGGAATTTTTCAACCACCCTGAGCTGCTCGATGCATTTGCCTTGTTAGACGATTACGACATTGTTTGTTCTATAAAAGTATGGATGACACACGATGACCCAATCCTTTCTACCCTTTGCAAATGGTTCATCAACCGCAATTTGTACAAGACGGTTATTCAAAGCAAGCCTTTCAGCAAAGCAGAAATAAAGAACTTGCAGGAAGAAGCAATGGACAAATACAAGGTAAGTGCAAAGGATGTACGCTACTTTGTTTTTTCTGACGAGGTAACCAACGATGTATATAGCACACAGCAGGTGCGCATTAATATTGTTTACCCTAATGGTAAAATAATGGACTTTACAAAGGCATCAGATAACTTAAATGCTTCTGCAATTAATACGGTTACACGCAAGTATTTTGTGTGTTATCCTAAGGGCTTGGTGTAAGTTGTTCTGTACTTCTGAAATCTGCATTCGTTAATCGTTGTTCGCTATTCGTTATTTATTTCTATTATTTCGGGGCTGCATTTGCTCACTGCTTGCCTGAGTTTTCTAAACTATTATCATTTGCAGCTAACCCGCGCCCACCTTTTGCCTAGTTCTACCGCTACGCTAATTACAGGCAGCACTGCGTTAGGGATAGTAGCGTAAAGCCCGCCCCGAAGGGGAACGCCCAAAATTTAAATATGTAAGCGCAAGACAAAAAAAGGGCATTGAGAAAACCTCAATACCCTATACTAATTACTAAATACTAATTTACTGCACCTCAAACTTTCCGTTCAGGGTTTGTTCTTTTCTTTTAAGGCTATAAAAATAAATCCCCTTTGGCCAGGTAGATACGTTGAAAGCGTTATCAGTACTCGCAGGATTTTGTCTTATCATTTCTCTGCCCTGCATATCTGCTATTATCAGCTCTTCGTTATCACTACCTGCTTTAAGATGCATGTTCAGCACACCACTTACAGGATTTGGGAAAACAGTTACATAATCTGAAACTACATTTGAAATGTTAGGCACGCCCGCTACGCTGACTGTAAAACTTCCTTCCATTGCAGTTTTATGGATAGCGCACCAATACGTATAGCTACCTGGCTGTGTAATTACATAATTGAACATTGGGCTTGAAGATGTCATAGGGTTATTCCAGGTAGCGGCTCCTGCCGGAACTGTCAGCGAAGTTGTTGTGTGTGTGCCTGCTGACCACATCCACATTACTGTATCACCAACATTGGCGGTAAAACTTGCCGGAGAAAAACTAAAATTAGTCACGGTTACTGTTATTACAGTTGCATGTGTAATTGCAGCAAATGATACTCCTGTAATGAGTAAAGCTGCTTTTTGTAGTATTGTTTTCATCATAAGGTTGAATTTATTTTTCTAAATGTATAACTATTTGATCAGTAATTATATTTATTTAAGGTTAAACATTTAACTGTCTACGATATACATTGCGGCTAAATCGTTAAACACTATTTAAGTTTTAACAGAACCTGTATTTTAGCACCAAATTCTATATATTCATTTAATGGCTTTTTACGACCTACCCAAACCCGAACGCGATAAACTTGTTGAGCAGATCAATAACAATATACTTTCAGAACTGCTGAAAGGGAAGAAAGAAAAGATAAGGGAATATTTTTCTGATGAGGATACGTATATCCGGAAGACTGCATATTTGGCGACTGGCAAGGTATATGCAACCAACAAGGATTTACACAAAAGTATACTGACGCTTTTAGAAAGACTATTAAAAGAAGAAGATTTTAAGATACGACAAACAGTAATAAACGCAGCAGGCGAAATAGGCAAGACTGATTTTGAAACAGTGCAACACTTTTTCGATACAGGTTTGTTTGACCCGCACCACTCCATCAGGAACGCAGTAATTGGTTCAATGAAAAAGATGGGAGAAAAGAACCCAAAGCGTGTACTTGGCTGGAGCAAAAAATATTTGCACCATGAAGATAAAGAGATACGCCGTGAAATATGCCATGGCATTGAACTGCGTGGCCGCACCCATCCGCAGGAAATATTACCATTACTTAAAGAACTGCAACACGATAAAACAAAACGAGTAAGCAGTACACTTGTGCATGTGCTCGGGCAAATAGCTTACAAAAAAGGCTGCCTTGAAAAGGTTTTAACAGACTTAAGGACATGGGATAACCATGTTATTGTTACTGCCGCCATTGAAGAAATTATTGACGTGCACGACCGTTACAAAGATTTCTCATACTACACCCAAGCGCAGGCGAAAGAAGTTGTTAGTGAGATGGGGTTTTAAAACACCCCTCTAAATCTCCCCATGCAGGGAGACTTTTCACTTTTCCTGCTTGAGGAAGGATGGGATGGGGTAAAAAAAGCCCGCCCCTTTCAGGGCGGGCTCACATTAACCACCTCCACCAACTTACTTATCCCAACAATTACCGGAGGAAGTACAATATAAATAGTGGTATCCACCAAGGCCCGTTATATCGGTTTTGTCATCTAAACCAATAACGTAAACTTTAGTGCTTGGGGTTTCAATTAAACGGGCATCTCCAATTTCCCATCCATTGTATCTGCTGTTACTTATGCTGGCTTTCACGGTATCAGGAATGTATTGTCCATCCATGTAAGATTCCGTTCTCAGCCAATTACCGTTCTCATCAAAATAGGCCACTTTTTTCCCTCCCTGGTACCTGAAAACATAAGTACATCCAACAAGTGAACACTCCTCTTTATCTCTTGTAACTTGCGGGTACTTATAATGAAAAGCTGAATCAATATAACCGGGAGTTTGTGCAAATGCAGCCGTTGCCAAACAAATCAACAGAGCTGCTATATATCTTACCTTTTTCATTTTATTTTCTATTTAATTTCTGATGTAAAATTACTACCAGGATAAAAGACTTTGATCTCATTTTCGGTGAAACCATGTATTAGTTACCTGAAAAGAAAAAGTCTTATGTCATTATGGTAATATTAAGACCTCTAAATATTATATTCAACTTACGATAAAAAGATACAAATAACTTAACGACTTTTACAGAAAATTGCAACCCATGGTAAACGAACACAGGAAATACATATTGTTATTTGCCGCGTTGTTCATTCCCTATGTACTGCTTTGCTTTTATGCCTATCCTGTAGCCGACGATTTTCATTACACATTATGGGCTGCACGTGGCGGGTACTGGCAATTTCAGCTTCACGACTTTTTCCACTGGAACGGACGTTATGCCTCTAACCCGCTTGTTATGCTCGACCCCATCAAAGCTGACTCTATTACAGGATATCAATTAGTGGCACTGGGTTTGATCATCTGCACTCCCTTATCATTTTATTTTCTCTTTTCATCTCTTTTCAGCGAAGTATTAAATACATCACAAAGAGCATTAGGTAGCATTATATTTTCTGTTCTTTACTTTGGCATAATGCCCGATCTGGCGGAAGGTATTTACTGGATGACTGGTTCAGTTACCTATCACTTTGGTGATTTGCTTGCAATTCTTTACATCGGGCTCATAACGCGTTATTTTCAAAAACGTTTTTTCATCAATTCATTTTTGCATATAGTATTATCAATACTTATGTTATTTGCAGTACTTGGCTTTAACGAAATACTTACGCTTGTTTTGATACTGGTTCATGCCTTTACTTTTGTTGCACTCCGTAAAGACAAGCAATTCCGCATTACATTAACTGGCTTATGTATTGGTACTATTCTCTTTTCGCTGATCATGATACTTGCTCCCGGTAACGCCGAGCGCAGTGGCTATTTCACAAATAACCATCAAATCATCCACTCTCTTTATATGACAGGCTTGCAAATGATCCGTTTTTCGGCAAAATGGGTTTGTTTTCCTCCCTTACTATTGGCAAGTATTTTATTTATCCCAGTGGGGCAAATGCTGCGAAAAGAATCATTAATATTCAGAAAACTAACAGGTATTAAACTTTGGCAATTGACAATTGCTTTAGCGGCCAGTTTGTTCTTGTCTGTTTTTCCGGCTTATTGGGGAACAGGTATTTTGGGCCAGCACCGCACCTTAAATACGGGTTGTTTTTTCTTTATTGTCATTTGGTTTATGTTTATTCTTAAAGCCGCTCAACAATTCAAATTTACTGAGCGCATTCAGCTGATTAATGGAAAGATCAGTAACCTGCTTATTCTTTTATTTGCCGGATGTCTACTACTATCAGGCAATAGTGGTAAAGCTATTATGGAATTCAGCAAAGGAGATATTATGGGTTTTGGAAAAGATATGAAAGAACGCTTCTTGGCAATACAAACAGCCAAAGAAAAAGGATCAAGGGAAGTTTCTATACCTCCGCTGCACCATAAACCATCAAGCTTATTTGTGCTGGATATTCAAGCCGACTGCAATCATTGGATAAACAGAGATTATGCCATTTTTTTCAATGTAGATAAGGTCTGTATGGATACCTTAAAGTAGAAAAGAAATTATAGTACTTTTGCGTCATGGAATTTTCAGCAATACAAATAGCTACACTTATTAACGGCAAGTTAGAGGGCGACCCTAATGCCAAGGTGAGCAAACTGGCTAAAATAGAGGAAGCCGGAGCTGGGTCATTGACCTTCCTCTCGCACCCTAAGTATGCTGAATACCTTAAAACCACAGGTGCATCAGTAATAATAGTAAGTGAAGATGTTGTGGGCGAAAAACCTGCAAATTCTACCTTTATAAAAGTTAAAGATTCCCGCCAGGCATTCAGTGTATTGCTTGATGCATATCACAAACAACAATTTTCAAAGACCGGCATAGAGCAAAACGCAGTCGTAGCAAAGTCAGCTAAATACGGCGCGAACGTCTATATCGGTTCATTCTCCTACATAGGTGAGAACGTTACCATTGGCAACAATGTGCATATTTTCCCGAATGTATATATAGGCGATAATTCTAAGATCGGTGATGGCTGCGTAATTTATCCCGGCGTTAAAATTTACCTCGATTGTGTAATAGGCAAAAACTGCAAGTTCCACTCAGGTGTTATTATAGGGTCTGATGGATTTGGTTTCGTACCCAACTCTGAAAACCAATACCACAAAATGCCGCAGGTTGGTAACGTGGTTATAGAAGATAATGTTGAGATTGGCTCTAATACTACTATCGACAGAGCAACCATGGGTTCTACCGTGATACGTAAAGGTGTAAAGCTTGATAACCTGATACAGATAGGCCATAATGTAGAGATCGGAGAAAACACTGTTATTGCGGCACAATCGGGTGTAGCGGGCTCGACCAAAATTGGCCGCGATTGTATGATCGGCGGACAGGTAGGTATTATCGGCCATATTACTATCGGGAACGGGGTGAAAATTGCTGCACAATCGGGTGTAGGAAATGATATACCCGATGGGGCTACAATACAAGGCTCACCAGCCTTTGACCATATGGACTATAAGAAGTCCTACGTGGTATTCCGTAAGCTGCCTGAGATGCGAAACAGCCTGAAAGATCTGGAAGGAAAAAATTCCAAATAATTCCATAAAAAAAGCGTATTATTGCACATTAAATAGAAAACCTCTGTTTTCTTATTTATTTACTTTAATATGAGCGAAAAACAACGTACTATTAAAAAGCCTGTAAGTGTTACCGGAAAGGGATTGCATACAGGTATACTTGCTACCGTAACTTTTAAGCCTGCACCTGTAAACCACTGGTATAAGTTTCAACGTATTGACCTGCCCGGCCAACCTATTATAGATGCCGATGCGGATAACGTAACTGACACTGAAAGAGGTACTACATTGCAACAGAACGGCGGCAAAATAGCTACTACAGAACACCTGCTGGCTGCATTGGTTGGCTTGGAGATAGATAACGTACTTATTGAAGTTAACGGCCCTGAAATACCAATTATGGATGGCAGTTCATTACCATTCGTTATTGCATTGGAAGATGCAGGTGTTGAGGAACAGGATGCTGACAGGGTTTATTTTGAATTGAAAGATATACTTAGCTATGAAGATTCTGCCAAGCACATTGAAATGCTTGCCGTTCCGCAGGAAACCTTCAGGCTTACCGTGATGGTTGACTATAACTCACCTGTGTTGGGTACACAACACGCAACCATATATTCTACCAAAGAATTTAAACAGGAAATAGCTTCATGCCGCACCTTTGTGTTTTTGCATGAACTGGAATTATTACTCTCGCACAACCTTATTAAAGGCGGTGATATAGATAACGCTGTAGTATTGGTTGACAGGGAGCTTCCGCAGGAAAAGCTCGACTACCTTGCCAAGGTGTTCAATAAACCAAAGGTTAAGGTTGTAGAACAAGGCATATTGAACAATACCAAATTAAAATTTTTCAATGAACCTGCACGCCACAAGTTGCTTGATATGGTTGGTGACCTTGCATTGGTTGGCATGCCGCTGAAAGCGCATATTCTTGCTGCAAGGCCCGGTCACTCTGGTAATGTGGCTTTTGCAAAGAAGTTGAAAGAGGTTATTAAGAAAGATAAGAAAGGTGTACCACGTTTTAACGTGAATGCCGAGCCTCTGCTGAATGTAAACGATATTATGAAATTATTGCCACACAGGCCTCCGTTCCTGTTTGTGGATAAGATATTGGAATTGGGTGAAAATTATGTAGTAGGCCTTAAGAATGTGACTATGAACGAAGATTTCTTCCGTGGCCACTTCCCGGGCAGCCCTATTATGCCTGGTGTATTGCAGATTGAAGCCATGGCGCAAACAGGCGGTATACTTGCGTTGAAATCGGTGCCTGATCCGGAGAACTACCTTACCTATTTTATGAAGATAGATAATGTACGTTTCCGTAACCAGGTATTGCCGGGCGATACATTGGTATTCCATTTGGAACTGATGAGCCCTGTACGTCGTGGTATATTCCACATGAAAGGCACAGCATACGTAGGCGATAAAATTGCTACCGAAGCAGAAATGATGGCGCAGATAGTAAAGGTTAAAGAGACCAATGGTGCTGCTGTTGAGAGTAAGGAGAAAATAAAACAACTAGTAAAGTAATAGGATGATATCGCCACTTGCATACGTAAATAAAGGAGCCAAAATTGCTGATGGCGTTAGTGTTGGCCCATTTGCCGTTATACACGATAATGTTGTAATTGGCGAAGGCACACAAATAGATTCTCATGCCGTTATTATGCCAGGTGCACGTATCGGAAAGAACTGCAGAATATTTCCGGGCGCTGTAATTGCATCCATTCCTCAGGACTTAAAATTTGTAGGTGAAGAAACCACCGCTGAAATAGGCGACAATACAGTTATCCGCGAATACGTTACACTTAACCGTGGCACCAAAGCAAACTGGAAAACCGTAATAGGAAAGAACTGTCTTATCATGTCATATGTACACATAGGGCATGACAGCGTAATTGGAGATAATGTAATCCTGTCAGGCTATTGTGGCCTTGCGGGGCATGTTATTATTGAGGACTATGTTATTATGGAAGGCTACTCTGCCGTACAGCAATTTATAAAGATAGGCGCGCATGCTTTCTGCGCAGGCGATTCAAAAGTTCGTAAGAATATCCCGCCATTTGTAAAATGTGCAAGGGAGCCACTTTCGTACATTGGTGTAAATACAGTAGGATTAACCCGCAGAGGCTTTTCTCCTGAAACTATAAAACAAATTGAAGATACCTATCGTTTGCTTTATGTAAAGGGTTCTTCAATACCTACAGCGCTTGCACAAATAGAAGCTGAAATACCTGAATCGAAAGAGAAAAGGCATATAATAGAATTCATACAGGCATCGGAAAATGGCATTATGAAAGGGCCAATCCGTAGCGTAAAAGAAACTGCTCCGGCAGAAAAATAATCTTATCTGTTTAAGGGAATGAACATTAAGCTTGACAACGTAGGGAAACGTTTTGAGCGTAATTGGATATTCAGAAACCTCAATCTTAATTTTGTACAAGGCAAACGTTATGTTGTGCTTGGTGCAAATGGTTCAGGCAAATCAACTCTTTTAAAGATCACCTCCGGAAATCTTACTCCCACTGAAGGAACTCTGGAATACTCAAACAGTAAAGGTAATATAGCTATTGATGAGGTTTACAAAAACGTATCAATTGCTGCACCTTATTTAGATGTGCCGGAGGAATACTCACTGCATGAGTTACTGGCTTTTCATAAAGTATTCAAGCCAATTGAAAACAATCTTAGTGAAAAAGACATCATTGATGTGTTGGAATTATCCCATACAAAAGAAAAGATGTATAAACACTTTTCATCGGGTATGAAACAGCGTGTAAAACTAGGCCTGGCAATACTCAGCGCTACTCCCCTCCTATTGCTCGATGAACCAGCAACAGCACTCGATGCTAAGTCGGTGTTATGGTACCAGAATATGATAAAGAATTATACCAAGGATAAAACGATAATTGTCTTTTCAAATAACAAAGAAGAAGAGTTTAGTTTTTGTGAGGAAAAGATGACCATTGGCAATTAAGTTTTATGACCTTTCAACCACTGCTGCATACTGACCTGGATTCTGTAAAAGAGCTTCAACCTGAAGGTTGGTACGATATTGTTCCTTACAACAAATACTTTATTGATTCTCAATTTTGCGAACCTATTAAGGCTGTTATTGATAATAAGCTTGTTGGTATAGGTACAGCAATAATGCACAGGGATACGGTTTGGCTGGCGCATATTATTGTCCACCCTAAGCATAGAAGCAAAAGAATTGGAAGAGCCATTACTGAAAAACTAATAGAGAACTGTAAACGCTCGGGCTTTAAAACTATTTACCTTATTGCAACTGACCTTGGCGCCCCGCTTTATACCAAACTTGGTTTCATTACCGAAACAGAATACGCTTTTTTTAAAGAAGGTAGTTTTGATAAGAACACTTCACTATCGCCGAATATAATTCCGTTCCAGGAAACATATCGAAATGAGATATTGGCTATGGATAGAGAAATATCAGGCGAGGATAGAGAGAACAGGTTAAAAGAAAGTATCGAAAGCTCGTTAGTTTACAAAGAGAGTGACAATGTACTGGGTTGTTACTTTCATGAGCTAGGCGAAGGGATGATAATTGCCAGAAATCCGCAAGCGGGTATTGAACTGATGAAACTGCGTTTAAAGGTGAATGATATTGCCGTTTTACCTATAGACAATACCGCGGCTATTCAATTCTTACTGAACAATGGATTTAAAGAAACACGAAAAGCCAAACGCATGTACTTAGGCGAAAAAAGAACATGGACCCCGCAAGGCTTATTTAATAGGGTTGGCGGCCAGATAGGCTGATTTATCGTTTACATATTATGCTGATACGAAACCGCTTTAGGCTCATTTACCAAGTATTCCCCCTTCTTTACATAAGGATATAGTTCATCATACCTTTTAACGGTATTAATACTCATACGCCTGTTTATATGTGAGCGATTAAGTTCCGAAGGGCTTGAAATGCCCAATGCCCCTATTAACTCAACAAAGCTATTTAACGTTGCATGGTGGAAGTTCGCAATACGGTTCGATTTGCTTTCAACATCAAGGCCTTTCATAAGCACTTCATCCTGTGTAGCAACACCTGTAGGGCAAGTATTGTTATTACACTGCAGTGCTTGTATGCAACCAACTGCAAGCATCATAGCACGGGCACTGTTGCACATGTCAGCACCCAGAGCAAGCGTTCTTGCAATATGGAACCCATTTACAATTTTACCTGAACCAATCAGTTTAATATCTTTTTTCAGATCAAACCCGACCAATGTATTGTATGCAAATGAAAGCCCGTCTCTTAGTGGCCTGCCAATGTAGTTTGAGAACTCAACAGGCGCAGCGCCAGTACCACCCTCTCCTCCATCAATGGTGATAAAGTCAGGTTTAATACCTGTTGCAATCATAGCCTTACATATATCTATAAATTCATTCTCCTTGCCAATACAGATTTTAAAACCAACCGGCTTACCACCCGATAGGTCTCTCATTCGTTTAAGAAGTTGCAATAAACCGGTAGGATCTGAAAAAGCGGAATGTGCAGGTGGAGATTGTACTTCGGTATAAGGCTCTACTCCTCTTATCTCAGCAATTTCAGGTGTGTTTTTCGATGCCGGCAATATACCACCATGGCCAGGCTTAGCTCCTTGTGATATTTTTAACTCTATCATCTTAACATTTTCCAGGGTCGCTCTTTTTGCAAACTCAGTATCAGAGAATGTTCCATCCTTATTACGTGCGCCAAAATAACCGGTACCGATCTGCCATATAATATCGCCACCATATTTTAAATGATACTGGCTTAAGCCACCTTCCCCTGTGTTCTGGGCAAAGTTGTCCATCTTGGCTCCTTTATTAATAGCCATTACAGCATTCTTACTCAATGAACCATAACTCATAGCAGAAGAGTTTAATATACTGGCAGAATACGGTTTCTTGCAATCGGGTCCGCCAACCATTACACGTGGGTGTGGTCCGCTATGGTCAATTTTATGTGCATACATGGAATGATCCATCCATTCATAGCCTGATGCATATACATCTAACTGCGTTCCGAACGGAGTTGTGTCGGTTACCTTTTTTGCACGCTGATATACCATAGAACGTAATATGCGATTGAATGGCCTGCCGGCTGTATCGGTCTCTACAAAGTACTGCATTATCTCAGGGCGTATCTTCTCAAGCATAAAACGCCCATGCCCTATTACAGGAAAGTTGCGTTTAATAGCGTGCTTACGCTGAATAATATCTGAATAGCCCAGATAAATTAATGGGCCTATCACAACCATTGACCACCATACCTTAGGGTGCCAATACCCCGATGCCGCAACAATAAGTATAAGAGCGGTTGAGATAAAAATAAACGCCGGCCTTGCTTTCATGAAGAATGTAAATTGTATGTTGTTATGTACTGAGCAAACAGGTAGTCAAACCTGTTGTAACAAATATACAATTTACATCTTAAAATCGAAACGTTTATTTGCCTTCGTATGCGTCCTGCAATGCTTTAATATTGATCTTGCTCATTTTAAGCATGGCATCCATAACCCGCTTGGCTTTCACAGGGTCTTTATCACCCAACAGTTTGCCAAGTATTGATGGCACCACCTGCCATGACAAACCATATTTGTCTTTTAGCCAGCCGCATCTGCTTTCAGAACCGCCTTTTGAGAGTTTACTCCATAACTCATCTACTTCCTCCTGGGTGTTGCAATCAATGAACAATGAAATAGATTCATTGAACTTAAAGTGTGGCCCACCATTGAAAGCGATAAACTCACATCCTTCAATCTGAAAGGTTGCAGACATAGGGTTACTGCTCACAACTTTCGAGTTCTTAAAGATCGAGGTATAGAATTCAGCAGCTTCCTGAGCTTTGCCATCATACCATAAAAACGGTGTTATCTTTTTCATACGGTTATAGTTTTAAATATTATTTCTCCAAAAAATCTTTCAGCGATGTTCCTATTAAAGCTGTCCAACCGGTTGCAAAATTATGAGCGGCCAGGTCAGGGATATTTGCAGGGAAGGTGTTAAGGCCTGCATGAGTCAGTCTCAGTTTAGTTTTGCTCCCTTCCGGAAACAACTCAAATGTTACATGCGACAATCCTTCATACCCTTCAAACCGCCAGCTATAAGTAATCTTTTTGCCCTTTATTACCTCAGTAATAACACACACATGCAGGTATTGTTTGCCATTTTCAGGGCCACCATGAAATCTGAATTCAAACCCAGGTACAGGCTTAAACTCTTCCAGGTTGAAGTACCATTGCTTCATTTGGTCTTTGTCGGTAATAGCGCTCCACACCTTTTCTGCAGGAGCGTTATAGGTTCTTTCTATTTCAAATGATTTACTCATGAGTTCCATTTAGTTTTTTGTGATAGTATATATAAGAAACGGCTGCAACCAAGAAGAAAACTGCCATGAAACCCCATTGGGAAATTGGATCACCCACGGCTGCTGCAGAATATGTAGCGGCTACCAGATCAAATACTAAACCTGCATACGCCCATTCTTTAATCCTCGGGAAACCCGGTATAAGTATAGCAATAGCACCGAGCACTTTAGCAATACCTACAAATACAATAAAATAAGCCGGGTACCCTAAATGTGTATTAACTATTTGAACAGCCGAAGGTACCTTCATTATATCAGGAATGCCGGACGCACCCATAAATCCTGCAAAAATAACTGTAGACACCCAGTAAATAATGTTGATTTTTTTCATATAGTTTGTTTTTAGTTTAGTTAAAGAATTCAGTGAACATTGTGGCTAATGATTTAGGCGATGCATTATGGGTTTGCCCTTTAAGTATATACAGTTTAGATCCGGGAATAGCTTCTACAACCCTTTTCATTGTATCCTGCATGGGTTTCGGGCTCTTGGTTCCCGCACCAACCAATGTGGGAATGTGTATAGATTTTGCAATTTGTAATGGAATTGAAAAATCTCCCAGAATAGCAGCATCGTATGGCAATGTATGTGCGACAGCTTTTAGTCTCTTCCAAACCGGAGTAATAGGAAAAATAGCTGTCATTATAGATGGAAGTCCAACCATATCGTGCATAAAGTATTTAACCGCAGCGCCTCTGTTACCCTCATCTACTCTTTTCTGTAATTGTGCCTGCGCATCCGCTGGTGGTTCATGGCCTCCTGCACCTTTTAGGTACGGGGGTTCGAACAAGGCCAATTTAATAACATTAAGTCCGCTGGCAGCAGCCTTTAAAGCCAGCGCTGCCCCAGAAGATGAACCTGCCAGATAAACAGGGCCATTCGCTTCCTTCACCAACGCTTCAATATCTTCAACCTCACGCTCAACTGAATATGGCTTAGTATCTCCACTTTGGTTACGGCCGCGACGATCATAGAAATAGACAGTAAAATTATTGGAGAGAAGTTCGGCGATCTTTCGCATCGGGCCAAAATCTCTGCTACATAATGCACCATCTACTAATATAAGCGCGGGCCCTTTACCCACTTTTTCATAGGCAATTTGGGTTCCGTCTTTTGAAATTACTTTCTGCATGTTTTATTTGTTTTTATTAAAGTACCGAACAGTTAAACCCTTGTTCTTTCAATATCCTAATTACTTTACCTGGCTGAACAACTACCCCTTCTATCCTTAAAATCTTATCGCAGTCATCAAGATCGAAGTCTATTTTATACTTCGGAAAGATCTCCAAAAGAATATTCAAGAGTAGCATTGATTCTTTTTTTAACCTCACATTTGTTTTAAACACCTCAACCATTGATAATTTACTTTTTCTTCTTTGCACCACCCGATTTCTTCTTCACCGGTTTATTGCCAGTTGGTTCAGCCTGTTTAACACCTTTAAACACGGCATAAATAGCCATGGCGTGTCCATAGCCCAAACCAAAATCTGCTTTCAACCAGTTTACAACCTGCATAGCTTTTACATCAGGCTTAAGCAAACCTTTCTTTTCTGCAAGCTTTTTAAAGTCTTCGGGCGTTTTACCTGTCTTTGCTTTAATGTTATCTATATAGGCTTGAAACGACATAGTTTTTGATTTGGTTATTTAATCTTTGCAAGTAATTCTTCCAGCTTATCAATACTTTCATTCCAACCTTGATTCATACCACCAACAGCAAACTTCACCTTCTCCGTAGCCTTTAAAATTTGCGCATTTACAGTAAGTTTTGTTTTACCGTTGATCTCTTCAAATGTCACGGTGTTTAATATCTCCAGTTCTGCATTGCCATTCTCATCTTCAAATGCTTTAGAAATAAAAACAAGTTTTTCAGGCTTTGACACCTCCTTGAAAGTACCGGTCATCCAATGATTAGGGAAATTGGGGTGATCCATATGTATGCGGATAGCGCCACCTGGCCTGACATCAATTTCGCAGGTTGGGTTGGTGAAGCCCCTTGGGCTCCACCATTCTGCCATTAATTTACTTTCTGTCCATGCTTTCCATACTAACTCACGCGGTGCGTTAAGTGTACGGGTAAGCAGCATGTTTTTTGAAGTTGTTTCAGTGTTAGTTGTCATGATATTTTTTTGTGTTATTATTTTTGAATAGCTGCAAGAAATTCATCAAACTGATCGAACGTGCCTTTAAAGCCACCTTGTATCATTGGTTTATTCTCTTCATATGCTTCAAATTCTTCTGCCGTAGCATTTACGGGGCCGCCGCTCATGGTAATAATTGTTTTACCATTATTCTCAGCAAACTCAACTATGTTCAGTATTTCCAAGGGCCATACGGGAAAGAAAGGTGCTGGTAAAATGTTTCCCTCTTTATCGCAAAATGCACTTGTGAATGCTATCCTTTCAGGTGCAACAATTTCCTTATACGTAAACTTACCCCACATATCATTACCACCCGGAAACTTCATACTATATATACAAACCCCTTCAGGTACCAATTCAAATCTTGTAATATTCAGGCCGGTATCCTTAGGCCCCCACCATTTAGCAAACTGCTTAGGGTCAGTCCATGCCTTGTAAACCACTTCCATAGGTGCATTAAATTCACGTGTAAGAAAATGCTTGGCTTCAGCAGAAAGCTTATACATGTACTGCTCCATGCGATCGACATTTTGTTTAAGTCCGATATCGGCTTTAACCGCTTCAATGGCAGCCTGTAATTGTTCAGCTTTCTCAAAGATTGACGTAATAGATATAAGAGTTCTTTTACCTTGCGCTTTAAATGTAGTGTGCATTTCAAATATTGGTGGCCCTACGTGCTTCAATACTATCTTTTCATTTTTCACCAATTCAACAAAAACATTTGTGTTAGGGTAATCGGTTCCATCAGGGCCATGCATGGTAAACACCCACTCTCCGCCTTGTTTAACATCCATTTTCGATATTGTATTGGTGAACCCATTCGGCCCCCACCAATGCTTAATATGATCCGGCTTTGTCCAGGCTTCAAACACTAATTCAACCGGTGCATTAATAAGCCGTGTAATAGATAATGTACGGCCATCCGTTCCTCTAACGGGTTCTTTTACCTTTTCCATGTTTTTTGTTTTTAGATTTATTTTCTGATTGTAATACTTTCAAATAATTTTCAAGTGCATCTAACTTATCATTCCAGAATTTCTTGTACTGCTCAACCCAGTCCGACACTTCACTCAATTTATCCAACTGCGCCTCACACACATGCTCCCTCCCCTTTACTTCAATAGTAATTAAACCACACTCTGTTAATATTTTAACGTGCTTTGAAATGGCAGGGCGACTTATGTTAAAATTATCCGCAACGCCGTTCAATGTAAGTGACTTGTGTGCAAGCAGATTTATTATCTCCCTCCTCGTGGGGTCTGCAATTGCCTGAAAAACGTCTCTTCTCATACTTAATTATTAAGCCTTTTTATAATGTAATGCAACCGCGCCCGATTTCATGGCCTTCCCAGAAATCAATTGCAGGGTCAGTGATTGATTCATTTCTTTAAATAACGGAATGCCCTGCCCGATAATTACTGGAAATAGGAACACATGATATTCATCAATCAGGCCTAATTCCGTTAGTGAACGCACTGCTCCCGGGCTACCAAATATTTGTATGTTCTTTCCGCTTTGCTCCTTCAACTTCTTTATTTCATCGGCAACATTTCTGCTAATAATTGTGGCATTCGATGCATCGGCTCCTTTCATGGTTGTTGACAAAACATATTTTGGTACTTTGTTATACCATGCTGCGTGTTGTTTATCATGCTTTGAAGCATTTGGTTGATCACCAGCTGTTGGCCAGTAGGCCTGCATAATGCCATAAGTACCTTTGCCATACAGAACTGCATCAGCTGCTTCCGTCAAACTATTAGACATATCAAAAAACTCTTCTTCTACCTTGAACATATTCAACTCTCCTTTCGGGCCTGCTGCAAACCCATCGAGTGACACTATTACGCTTGAAATTAATTTTCTCATATTCTGTTTTATTATTAATTATGTAACTAATCGGTTACAAATATATACATGAAACCATTCGGTTACACAATTATTTTTCATTTCACTTTATTATGTAATATCAACTAACTGAAAATGAGTGCAATAAAAAAAACAAAAAAATTAATATTTTTTTACTATATTTGCACCTTAATCCACTCAATTATAAACTTACTTAAGCACACAATTACCATGAAAAAACTACACGTACTTACTTTTTCTTTATTCTTTGGATCTCTTTTTACAGCCAAGAGCCAATGCAGCGAAGTCGTTTTTACCAATAACTTTTCTTCAACAGCCGGCTGGACAAATGTGGGAAATGGTGAATCAAACATAAGCGGAGGCACTTTTAATCTGGTGAATGCGTATGGCTCTGCTTATAATAAAGACTATCACAGCTTAGGAAAGACTTTGTCAGATACCTATTTCAAAGCAGAATGTCAATTCACAATAAATTCAGCTAATCCTTCAGGATATGGTGTTGGATCACTTATTATGGGGCTAACGGCGGGTACCCTCGATTTCTTTTCCTACGATGCTTCAGGATCATATGCGGCTACTGCTCAGGATGCAATTGGGGTTGATATAAATTCTCCAAGCGCTTCTGACAATAACATTAATGATTGGGATATTTTTATTGCTTCTAAAAAAGGATCAACCTTAGCTTCTTCCTCTCCTATTTTAGCCATATCTACAATTGGTACTTATTATGTAAGATTGGAAAGAACATCCAAGGGCATGACTAAACTCAGTGTTTTCTCAGATTCTACCTTCACTACAAACATAACGGGCTCACCTGTTACGTTTGCAATTGATTCCACCATTACGGGCCTGAATACTGTGCAGCATGGTACAAACACATGGGGAACCAGCACAAGGTTAGCTAACATATCGATTGATAATGATAATATATGCGATAATGGAAGCACAGAAGGAATTGAAAACCTAAGCCAAACAGGGTCATGGAATGTATACCCAAACCCGAATAATGGTAGTTTTTCTGTTGATTTTAAATCTCCATTAAACGAAGATATTACACTGAACCTTTATAATATGATGGGGCAATTAGTATTAACTCAGAAAGAAACAAAAGGAACTACCTTAATTACACTAAACAGTTCATTGAGCTCAGGCATATACAACATAGTGTTACAAGGAAACTCGGAAATAAAAGCAAAGAAAATGGTTATTACTAAATAAGCTGTTTTTTAATTGTACAGAACCCATGTATATTAATAATATACATGGGTTCTGTTTTTAAATATTGTTCATTTCACCAACCCTTTCATAAATGCTATCGCTTTGGCATTGGCATCGTCAGCAGAAGCTTCATCAAATAAAGGATTGCTTGGATTTGCAAACCCATGTTTTGCGTCATACGATTTTACGGTAAGCACTTTGCCTGCTTCACTCATATTTGCCTGAAAAGTTTTTACTACGTCAGGTGTTACCCATCCGTCTTTTTCAGCAAACAAGCCAAGCACGGGGCAATTCAATGTTCTCAATACATTCACATCTTTTTCAGGCATGCCATAATACATTACACAACCAACAGCCTGCTTACCTGCCAGTATAGCGGCCTGCAATGAATAGCCACCACCAAAACACCAGCCCAGGGTAATAATGCGTGCATTTGGTCCTGCATAGGTTATTGTACCTCTTATAATATTCTTTATCCTGGAATCTTTTACCCTACCCATTATCTTACTGGCAGAATCGGGCAGGCTGGTTACCTGTCCATCATACATATCAATGGCTATAACATTTACGTTACCCAGTTCTTTCTGCAATTCATCTGCACGTTGCTTTATATAATCATTCAGCCCCCACCATTCATGCTCAATAATTAAATAATTGTTTGTTGGCTTGTCAGCCATTACAACATAGGCAGAACCAATATCTTTATCGGGTGTGGCAAAGGTCACCATCTTCCCTACCTGTTCAGTATAATTAAATGGTTCCGGCGAAGTATGCGATGCTATAAACTTGGGATCATTAGCAAATGCAACCATACCATCAGAAGTCGGTTTTGCACAACAACTAAGTACTTGCCCATTACTAATACAGGCAAATAAAACACCATACAGGAGAAGTAGTTTTTTCATGATGAATAAATTTTGATGAAGTTATTTAAAATAAAACTAAACGGGAAAAGAATTAGATAAAATCTTGAATATTGTAGGTAAATAAAAAAGACTCCTTTTAAAATGAACCTTCCACTATCTCTTTTAATTACTGGGTACTTTATTTATCCTAACTTGAAATACATCATTATAATTTGCTTAAATTTGATTATAAGTATTAACCATTTCATTCTAATAATGGAAGACGATCAAAAGGGCCTAGATATACTAGGTATTAAACCTATTAGCAAAGCAATAGATACAACTGTAACCAAAACATTTGAAGGAATTGAAAGCTTTCTAGGAAGTGTATGTAAGCCAGCATTAGACGAAATTGGGCTCATGTTGAGAGATACAATAAGGAATTGGAAGTTAAAAAACATATTACGCATAATTGAAAAAGCGAAAGGTAAAATTGACCAGAAAGATGGAGAACTACATATTAAAGCTCACCCGCGAGTTGCTTTATCTATCATTGAAAATGGCTCTGTCATTGATGATGATGAAATCCAAGAGCTTTGGGCAGGCCTATTCGCTTCTTCTTGTACAAAAGAAGAGCAAGATGACGAAAATTTAATTTTTGCAGATTTATTAAAACAACTCACTTTAGCAGAAGCAAAAATATTAAAGTATTCTTGTATTAATTCAAAAAAAATAATACATGCAAATGGACTCATAACGAGCGCAAACCTTACAATTTCCTGCGACCTTCTTTCAGAAATTACCGGTATTAAAGATGCGCACAGATTAGATAGGGAATTGGATCATTTAACTTCTTTGGATTTAATTGGCTCTCCAAAGGATACCGGAGGTTTTAAATACAATGAGAAGGAATTAATTGCAGAAATCTCACCGTCTGCCCTTGCCTTAAATCTATACGTTAGATGTCAAGGTTCGACGAAATTTGTTTCAGATTATTTTAAAAAAGACTTAATCACTGCAGTTCAGTATTTAGCACAAACATCAAAAAAAATCAAAATAGATACCACTACTTCAAGCACAACAAAGAATAGCTCAGAGAAAAAACCAGAAAAATAATTACTACCTAAGAATCCTAGTACTTAGTCAGCTTAGGATCAACATCATCAGCGTAAGCTAAAATGCCACCTTTAAGGTTGTACAGGTTTGTATAACCAAAGTTTTGTTCAAGCATATCAATAACAGTAGCAGAGCGCTTGCCACTGCGGCAATGCACTATTACTTTTTTGTCTTTTGCAATTTCATCGACATGTTGCGCTACAGTACCCATGGGTATAAGCGTACCACCAATCTGGCAAGTTTCAAATTCATGCTCTTCACGAACATCAATCAGTTGGAAGTCCTCATGGGCATCCATCATCTTTTTAAGCTCTATTGGGGTAACTTCTTTCATTCAATTACAAATTAAAAATTAAGAATTACGAATTAAAACCATTGAACTGCTTCATTAAGCATTCAACATTTAAAATTAAGCATTAATTATTAATAGCCTCAGCACCACCCACAATTTCAAGAATTTCCTTGGTAATAGCTGCCTGGCGAGCTTTATTGTATGAAAGACGAAGTGCCTTTAATAGGTCTTTCGCATTATCAGTTGCTTTGTGCATAGCGGTCATACGTGCACCGTGTTCTGCTGCATTTGAGTCGAGCAGTGACCTGTATAAACCAACCTTAACTGCATACGGAATAATGTCCTGTACAATTTTTTCTTCGTCAGGTTCAAATATGTAATCAGGTTTTAAACCCGTTTTTTCAGTTTTCTTTGCTGCTCCCTTTACTTCAACATGAAAAGGCAATATTTGTTCAGTAGTTAATATTTGAGTAGCAGCGTTCTTAAATTTGTTGTACACCACTTCTACCCTATCTACTTCACCTGCTGCAAACTTCTTCAAAATATCCTCAGCCACAACGGATGCTTTAGCATAGGTAAGCCCATCCCATATTTCATTATGGTTCTCTATTTTGTAAGCTGTTTTACGCATCAGGTCAAATCCCTTTTTACCAATGCAAACAATAGTCAGGTTGCCTTTCTTTGCCTGTTCTGAGTATTTTTCACGGATCAGATTATTAGCAGTTTTTGTTGCATAAGCGTTAAAACCACCGCAGAGGCCACGGTTAGAGGTAATTAATACTATCATAACCTTTTCTGCAGGGCGATTAGCAGCATATACACTACCACCGGTACCGGTAGATGCAACAAGGTTATCAAGTATTTCTTTCAGCTTTTCAGCAAACGGACGCATTTGAATTATTGCATCCTGGGCGCGTTTCAACTTCGATGCCGACACCATTTTCATGGCGCTGGTGATCTGCGATGTTGAGTTTACTGATGCTATACGTACACGTACCTCTTTTAAACTTGGCATGTTTCCTTATTTAAAGATCGAGATTAAGATTGAGGTTTAACGCTCAGCCTTAATCTTAACCTAAATCTATTTTTTATATTTTTTACTAAGTTCAGAACCAACTTTTTCAAGCGTTGCAATTGCATCATCTGAAAGCTTACCTGCTTTCAAATCAGCAAGTGTGTTCTTGTATTTAGCATCTAATACTCCTAAGAACTCAGCTTCAAACTCAGGCACCTTGTTTACAGGTACATCACGCAATAAACCTTTTGTACCTAAGTAAATAATAGCAACTTGTTTTTCAACCGGAACCGGAGAATACTGAGCTTGCTTCAATATTTCCACGTTACGTGAACCCTTGTCAAGTACATATTTGGTAGCTGCATCAAGGTCAGAACCGAACTTTGCAAATGCTTCCAACTCGCGGTATTGAGCCTGGTCGAGCTTTAATGTACCTGCAACTTTTTTCATTGACTTGATCTGCGCATTACCACCCACACGCGATACCGAGATACCCACGTTAATAGCCGGCCTTACACCCGAGTTAAACAAGTTACCTTCCAGGAATATCTGTCCGTCGGTAATTGAAATAACGTTTGTAGGAATGTATGCAGATACGTCACCCGCCTGTGTTTCAATAATAGGCAGTGCTGTAAGTGAACCACCGCCTTTAACAATATCCTTAAGTGAAGGAGGTAAATCATTCATCTGGCTTGCTACGTTCTGGTCAGTGTTTATCTTAGCAGCACGCTCCAGCAAACGAGAGTGTAAATAGAATATATCACCAGGATATGCTTCACGGCCCGGAGGGCGACGGAGCAAGAGCGATACCTCACGGTATGCTACAGCCTGTTTAGAAAGATCATCGTAAATAATAAGAGCAGCCTTACCGGTATCGCGGAAGAACTCACCCATTGCAGCGCCTGATAGCGGAGCAAAATATTGCATTGGAGCTGGATCTGCAGCACTTGCCGCTACAACAATTGTGTATGCCATAGCGCCGTTCTCTTCCAGTGTACGTACTACGTTTGCAACGGTAGAAGCCTTTTGACCTATCGCTACATAAATACAATAAACTGTTTCTCCTCTTTCGTAAAATTCTTTTTGGTTCAGAATGGTATCAATAGCAATAGCTGTTTTACCTGTCTGACGATCACCAATGATAAGCTCACGTTGGCCGCGGCCGATCGGGATCATGGCATCGATAGCCTTAATACCGGTCTGTAATGGCTCGGTAACCGGCTGACGGTAGATAACACCTGGCGCTTTACGTTCCATTGGCATATCATAAGTTTGGCCTGTAATAGGGCCTTTACCATCAATAGGGGTTCCTAATGCATCAAGTACACGGCCAAGTAAACCTTCACCTGCTTTAATTGATGCAATACGGCCAAGGCGTTTTACAGTAGCGCCTTCCTTCAGTTCACCGGAAGGGCCCAGTAACACCAGACCTACGTTATCTTCTTCAAGGTTAAGGGCAATACCCTTTAATCCTGTTTCGAACTCTACAAGCTCACCGGCCTGTACGCCCAATAAACCATATACACGTGCAATACCGTCACCAATTTGTAAAACGGTACCAATCTCCTCAAGCTGTGCTTCGGTTTTAAAGCCCGAAAGTTGCTCTCTCAGTATTGCAGATACTTCTGCCGGTTTAATTTCTGCCATGACCTATTTGTATTAATTAAGAATATATGATTTGTTAAAGTCTTTACGTAATTCTGCCAGTTGATGATGAACACTCATATCAAGCTGTTTGCTGCCTACTGTAATAATAAAGCCGCCAATAATTTTAGGGTCTACCTTTTCTATCAGCTCAATTTCTGTCTTGTACCATTTCTTTAATACTTCCGTAATATTCTTACGTGCAGTTTCATCTAACGGTATAGCAGTAGTAACCGTAGCCGATACAATATGCTTTTGATCTTTGTATTGCGAAATAAACTCTTCTGCTATATTTTCAAGGTATGATTCTCTTCTCTTTTTAGTGAGCAATACAATAAACTGCTCGGTAATTATATTAACCTGTCCGCTAAAAATCTCCTTTAATATCTGTACTTTCTTTT
>DATHNG010000180.1:0-3703 GCA_035486275.1 Bacteroidia bacterium | reverse complement strand
GAATTCAAAACCATTTAGAATAAAAATTGTAAACAACTTTAACGATAACTACGATTATTATTATATAAAACTGGCCGATGCATCGCGCATATATGGCCTGGAGTGGGAGCACGTGCTATCGCCAAACCGTATAAATTACTTTGTAAACAAACAAACCCTTATTGAGGAACACATTGTAGGCATACCGGGCGACCAGTTCATTAAAAACAATTTGCAGGATAAAGAGCTGAACAAAATTCGCCTTGCTAAGGAGTTTGTAAAATTCAATGAGCGTTGTTTTGTAAGGCTGTTGGGCGATATGCGCTCGTATAATTACATAATAGATGTAACAGCCGATTTTGAAGACACCCAATACCGCATGCGTGCCATTGACTTCGACCAGCAATGTTTTGAAGGAAGAAAATCGTTATACATACCGCAATTCTTTAAAGAGAACTTACCTTTTGTAGAGCTTTGCATGAAGCTATTGAATGCGGAAACAGTGAAGCAATACAAGTCGGAAGAAAGAGCTATGATTGCCCGCAGAATAAAAACATCAAAATACCGCGTTACACAATTGCTTGATGTAATGATGCATGATGAACTATCACTGCCTGAAAAAGAAAAAATGCTGAAAACTGAATTAGCCGAGCACTACAATAACGACGCCTTTTTGAAATGCAAGAACATGGGCGAGATAATGAAGCAGAGCCTTAGTTTGTTGGTAGAGGAGATGCTTTAAGCGCTTTTCTTTTTATGCAACTCAGCCAGCTTCCTTACTAATTCGATCTCTTCAGCGCTCAGGTCTTTAGGCACAATAATTTTTATTGTGGCATACAGATCGCCAAATTCGGTTTTGCCATATACAGGCATGCCAAGACCTTTCAGGCGAAGCACTTTGCCATTCTCTGTTTCCTTTGGAATATCAATGCGCATATTACCCTTAAGTGTTTTTACAATTTGCTTGCCACCTAAAATGGCTGTGTAAAACTCTACAGGGGCATCGCAATACAGGTCGTTGCCTTTTCGTTTATAATGCGGGTGCTCTGCTATGTGCAGGGTAATGTAAATATCTCCTCTTGGCCCGCCGTTAGCTCCGGCGCCACCTTTGCCTCTGAGGCGTAGAACCTGCCCATCTTCTACACCGGGCTTGAATTTCATTTCCAGTGTTTCGTCGCCAACGTTTATGCGGCGGCTTGTGCCACTGTAGGCTTCTTCAAGGGTTAGATCGGTTTCGGTAGTATAGTCACCGCCTTTCCGGGGGCTTTTTGTGGCGCGTGAGCTCGATTGAAATCCGCCACCGCTTCCGCCGAAAATAGATTCAAAGAAGTCAGAGAAATCGCCACTTCCGCCAAACATATCTTCGGCATTGCCTTGCTGATAGCGGCCACCACCTTGCTGGCTCCTGTATTGGTTCCAGTCAAAGTCATCGCCCTGTCTTCTTCCGCCTTGCCTGTGGTTCTGGTAGTTGGTACTCAGGTCATCGTATTTTTTCCTCTTCTCTTTATCGCTTAATACCTCGTTGGCTTCATTTATTTCCTTGAATTTTTCCTCAGCAGCCTTATTGCCCGGGTTCTTATCGGGGTGATATTTAACCGCCAGCTTGCGGAAAGCCTTTTTTATTTCATCGGCCGAAGCAGTTTTTTCTACTCCCAATATTTTATAATAATCTTTAAATTCCATAATAAAACAAAGTTAAGGGTTTATTGGAATGTTGATATGACTTTGGTCAGTGAAGGAAGATTTATAACTTTGGATATACTCAATGGACTGAACTATTAACAATCAATTTCTAATGAAAATATTAATCGCCGTATTAATTATAATACTTCCTACTTGTTGTAAAACAGTCAAGAAAACCGATAATGGAACAGAAAAAGAAGTAAATCAATTCCCTAAAACTTTGAACTATGGAAGTTTTAAAATAAAGACACCATCGAATTGGAATAAAATAAAACTTGAGGGAATTGATTCATTTGTTGGTGGTCTAACAAATGGTATCGATACTTTAGTGTTTGATTTTGGTCTTTATTCAAATTCCCTAACTGATGACTTTGAAAAACAATTATATGCTGACGATACGATAAATGGTAAAGTAGGTTATATAACTAAACCTAAAATTAAAGGTGAAGGATTTTTAGGTGTTTATTTTGAGAACATTGATGGAGATAAATTTAATTTATGCGGGAGAGATCCGCTGAATGAAGATACTATTATGTTAATCTTTCAAAATATAATATTTAAATCTAGCGATACAACTAAAAATTCCCAATCATTAAAATTTGCTTCGAGGGATTTTGCTAAAGTAAGAAATGAGGATATTAAAAAATGGCTAGAATCTCAATCAACACCTGCTAAACCTACCAAATAAACGGTATAACCCTATACCTGTTTTTTTTTGTATATTTATGAAAAACATTGCTAATAATAAAACAATAGCATGAAGCCACTATTAATTCCTAATGAATAGTAATTGAAACGGATATTACTCATACTTGTAACCCTATGTCTGACAGTTAATGTCTATGGCCAATTGTTTCATTTATTCCCTGAAGTAGATCGTTTTCTCGATACTGTATTTGAAAAACAACCGCTTCATTCATACGAAATAGGGGCATCTTTACAAAAATCACTTTTCCTGGAAATGGGGCTTATGCATGCAACAGATATTAATGGTGATGATGAAGGAACTGACGGTACTATGTTTGCATATAAGGTGGCTTATGTTATTGAGCCATTTCAAACGCATATTATACAAGCCCCCAAAATAGGCGCTGAAGCCAATTTGTTTTTTCTTACATTACGTACAAGTGCTGTTTATTATAGTGGCCGGCAGGATTATGCAATACATAACGATTTCCGCTTTGCACCCGAAATAGGCCTTACTTACGTAGGCGTGGTTACTATTTGCTATGGTTGGAATATACCACTCCTGAAAGACAGATTAACTAGTATTGCTGCCCATTTCTGGTCAATAAATATAAATTTGGTTGATATTGATTTATAAGCACAATGAAAGTCGTTATTAAAAACAGAAAGGCATACAGAGTAATAATGGCACTATTTATATTGCTTATAATAGTACGTGTAATTGCTATGTTAGTTTCGCTTAAAAAAACGCCTAAAGAGAAAGTTCAGGCTAATAATATTTCATACGTAACTATTAACTAAAGGGAATAAATACTGTATATAGTAGCTGGAAGAATGATGAAACGCAGAAAAACAAATACAGGTATCTGTATTTTGTTGTTGTTGAGTATTTTCATTATTGAAGGATGTTCTTTAGAAAGAACTGTAAATGGTTCGTTTTGCAAAAGGCAATATACTCCGGGCGTTTTTATTGATAATCCTGCTAAGAAAAAGGATGTTTCAAGTAACAGTATCACTACCTGCAAAAAAAATGAGCCTGCAATGACGCAGGCAGTGGCTATAAGAAATCAGGTTGTAGCAGGCAAAAAAACACAGCTTGTAGCAGAGCTGAAAAGGATGGCTATAAATACTGCCAAAGAAAATATTGCCGGTAAGCATAACACATTTTTTGTGCCAGTATTAAGTAAAAAAAATGTGACTATAAATGGTATTAAGAATTCTCTCAACACTAATGAAAACCCTGTTTTAGCCCCAAACTCAAAGCCTTGGAAGTGGTATCGTATAGTTGGTGTAACACTTGCGTTGTTGGGTTTTATAGTGTTCTTTACAGTTGGGTTTATTGGTCCCGCGGTTA